>CAITMP010000048.1 GCA_903893525.1 uncultured Acidobacteriia bacterium
AGGAAGATGGTCAGGCCGACCAAGGTTGCCATGCCAGCGATAATGTCGACCAAGCCGAAATCCTGGTAGTTGGACCAATAGAACTGGAAACCGGCGAAGATCGCCCCTGCGGTTAGGAGTCCGGGCCAGACCGCGAAGGTGTTGCGCCAGCTGGTGACCATGCGGGTCATCCAGAAGGGGAGGAGCAAGGCGGTGAAGGGGAGAATTCGGCCCATCATACCGCTGATCTTCATGGCGTCGAGACCAGTTACGGCGACCAACGCGCGCACGGGGTTGCCGACGGCTCCAAACGCGACGGGGGACGTGTTGGCGATCAGGCAGAGGATTGCTGCCGCGAAGGGGTCGAAACCGAGGCCGACCATCATCGCGCCGCAGATGGCTACCGGCGCCCCACCGCCGCCAGCCCCTTCGAGGACGGAACCGAAGGCGAAGGCGATGAGAAGAGTTTGGAGCCGCCGGTCGTTTGTGACTCCGCCGATCGATTCCTTGATGACCTCGAATTTGCCCGACTCGACCGTCAGTTCGTAGACAAAAACTGCGGCGAGAAGGACCCAGCCAACCCGGACAATTGCGTAGACGATGCCACTGGCGGCAGCTCCGGCAATTTTCTCGACCGGCATGTGAAATTCGAACGCCGCCAACGCCATACAAAGTGTAGAAGCCCCAACGGCGGCCCAATGCGCCGGGGTGCGGCGGATCGCCAAAAGATAGAAAAGAAGGAAGATGGGCAGGGCCGCGCTAAGCGTGGAGAGCCACACGTTGCCGAGCGGGTCATAGATCTGATGCCACGGTTGGGTCAAGTAGGATTGCATGGAAATGAAAGAGGGTGGAAAGGTTAGGATGTTATCACAGAGTATGCGCGTTTTGGCGACGGTGGTGATTTTTGTGGCGCTGGTGGTGTCGGGATGCGGCAAAAAGAAGGTCCGTGTGGTGCCTGTGGCTGCCTCGGCACCGCCCGCGCCAAGCTCGCGTCCGGTGCCGGAACCTCGGGAAACTGGAAATCCACGGGTTCCGGTGAAGCCGCCCGTTGCGGCACCTTTGGGACAGACGGAGCGGGGCGTTGCCAGTTGGTACGGGCATCCGTACCACGGTCGGCATGCGGCGAATGGGGAAATCTACGACATGGAAACCTTGGTGGCGGCGCATAAGACGCTACCGTTCCAGACTTGGGTGCGGGTAAGGAATCTTGGCAACGACAAGACCATCGATGTGCGGATCATCGACCGAGGTCCGTTTGTGAACAACCGGATCATCGATTTGTCGCACTTGGCTGCGCAGAAGATCGACTTGATCGGGCCAGGGGTAGCCGAGGTGGAGCTGACAATCATCTCTTCGCCAACCGAGGCGACTCCAGCACTGTTTGCGGTGCAGGTGGGGGCGTTTGCGGTTCGGGCCAATGCGGAAAAGATGGTACGGGAAATGACCACCGCCTATGGCTTCGCGAAGGAAGTGGAGCGGCAGGGTGATCCGACCTTGTGGAGGGTGGTCGCGGGTCGTGCACCGTCGCAGCAGGCAGCAAACGAGTTGGCGCAAAGGATTCGGAGGGAGCGGGGGATTGCCGCGTTTGTCGTGCGCCTTGACCCTTGAATGGACGGACTGGAGATAATGGGCTTCATGTCAAATTCACCTAAAATTGCACTGGTTACCGGTGCCGGCAGCGGAATCGGACGGGCCGTCAGTTTGGCGCTGCAGTCCTCTGGATATTCGGTCGTGGTGGCTGGCCGACGCGCGGAGGAATTGGATCGAACGGTTGCCATGGGGAGCCCGGAAGGCGGCAAGATGCTGGCTGTTCCGACGGACGTGGGCAAACCGGACTCGGTGAAGGCGCTATTTGCGGAAGTGGAGAAAACCTTCGGGCGGTTGGATCTGCTGTTCAACAATGCCGGGATGGGCGCGCCTGCGATTCCAATGGAAGATTTGAGCTACGAACAGTGGAGCGCGGTGGTGGCCGTGAACCTGACTGGTTCATTCCTGTGCGCGCAAGAGGCCATCCGGATGATGAAGGCGCAGTCGCCGAGAGGCGGTCGCATCATCAACAACGGGTCGATTTCCGCGCACACGCCGAGACCGCACTCGGCCCCGTACACGGCGACGAAGCACGCGATCACGGGATTGACGAAGTCGATTTCGCTGGATTGCCGGAGCTTCGATATCTGCTGCGGTCAGATCGACATCGGGAATGCGGCGACGGAAATGACGAGCCGGATGACGGGCGGCGTGCTGCAGGCGAACGGAACCATGGCCCCGGAACCGCGGATGGATGTGAAGGCGGTTTCCGACACGGTTCTCTACATGGCGGGGTTGCCGCTGGACACCAATGTGCTCTTTGTGACGGTAATGGCGAACACGATGCCGTTGGTTGGCCGGGGATAACTCGGAGAAGTTGGTTTCCGAAGGACTACCACTCGGTCGATTTGTAGTCCTTCAGGAACTGGCCCCAGATGTGGTTGCCGGTGTTGATGCCGTTTATGATCGGGTCCAGGATGCGGGCGGCGCCGTCCACAATGTCGAGCGGCGGATGGAAGAAGTGCTCGGCCACCTTGCGGGCGGCGATTTCCGCAGGATCCTCGTCGGTGACCCAGCCCGTATCCACGGCGTTCATGTGGATGCCGGAGGCGTAATAGTCGGCTGCGGCGGTTCTCGTCATCATGTTCAGCGCCGCTTTCGCCATGTTGGTGTGGGGATGGCGGGTGGTTTTGGCCAAGCGGTAGAACTGGCCCTCCACCGCTGACACGTTCACGATGTGCTTGTCGAGGCCCGGCGTTTTCGCCATCAAGGGCTTTAGGCGCGCATTGATTACGAACGGCGCGACGGCGTTGATCAGCTGCACTTCGAGCAATTCCACCGAGGAAACCTCGTCCATCAACAATCGCCACGAATTGCGCCCGCGGAGATCCACCTGCTGGAGGTCCTGGTCCAAGCGACCCTCGGGAAACAGGTGTTTTGCGCCGTAGGTATCCACATCCTCGGCCAGCAGCGCAATCTGGGACAACTCGGCTGCGTGGGTGATGCCTTGTCTCGGCACGGCTGATTCCAACGTTTGCAGCGCCGCCGGAGAGTGCCGGAGATCCTCGTATGCGCCCAGCAAACGGGCCGCGTCCGGGGGAAGCTCCCGCAGTGCCGCAACCTCGCCTTCCATCATGTGCTTGTAGAACTCCGGTGGACGGCGCACGGTCTGGCAGGCGTTGTTGACGATGAAATCGAGGCGCGGCAGCGTTTCCAGCAAGCGCTTGCAGAACGCCTCGACGCTGGGCGTATGGCGCAGGTCCAAGCCGAAGATCTGGAGGCGGTGGCCCCATTCGGCGAAATCGGGCTCGCGGGAGTAACGCTGGGCGGAATCCCTCGGGAACCGGGTGGTGACGATCAGGGTTGCCCCGGCGCGTAGGAGTTTGATGCCAGCCTGGTAGCCGATTTTCACGCGGCCGCCGGTGAGAAGGGCGACGCGGCCGGTTAGATCCGCCAGTTCGAACCGCTTGGCGTAGTTGAATTCGGCGCAAGGAGGGCAAATCTGGTCGTAGAAGTGGTGCACCTCGGAGTAGTGCTTTTTGCAGATATAGCAGTGGTGCGGCTCGGGCTCCTGCGGGTCCTGATCCTCCGGGACATGGACCGGCGGCTCCAAACGCCGGGGGTCTATCGTGCGGGGCACGAAGATGTTCGGCGTGGAGAAAACAGGCTTCCGGCGGAGGGCGCGGATTCCGGTCTCGTGGAGGCTGTCGTCCAAGCGGCGGGCGCGGGCGAGACTCCGTTCGCGCTCGGCGGCCTTGGCGAGACGGCGCAATTCGCCGATGTCGGGATTGTGGACCCGGGCGATGGCACGGTGGAAGGTCTTGCGGAATTCGGGATCGACATCGTCGAGGCGGGTTTGGCCGTTGGCGATGGATTCGAGAAACTCCGTGGTATCCCGAAGCTTGACCATGAAGGCTTCGAAATCGGTAACAGGTTCGGCTAGGGGACGACTTGCTGGCAAGTATCTATTATCGCCCTTGGGGGAATTTACGCCACGGCCAGATGGTACGCGGCTCCGGGCGCAACGGCGTGGAGAATGTCCGCCGCGACAACCGACGCATCCCGGTCGGCGTCGATCCGCAGCACCGCCGACGGTCCGTAGTAGGCCAAAATTGGGGCGGTGGAGCTTTCGAACTCCGCCATGCGGTGGAGAATTACGCCCTCGGTGTCGTCATCGCGCTGGACGAGTGCACCACCGTCCTTCTGGCAGCGCGAACCTTTGAGGGACGGCTTGGAGCGCAAGTTGTAGACGGTGCCGCAGACCGCGCACTGGCGCCGACCGGCCAGACGCCGCAGGATTCCGGTTGTGGAGACATCCAAATGGAGAAGGAGCGGGCGGGGTAGGCCGAGATCGTCGAGCAGTTGGTCCAGGAATTCCGCCTGATGGATCGTGCGGGGGAAGCCGTCGAGGATAACTCCGCGACGTGGTGTATTGCGGCGGAGGCGTGCTTCGACAACGCCACAGACGGTTTTGTCGTCGACCAGTGCCCCCTCGGCCTGCAATTGCCGGATCCGGAAGCCTTCCGAAGTGTTCCGACTCGCTTCGGCACGGAGGAGCTCCCCCGTCGCCACCACTGGAATACCCAAACTTGTCGCCAACCAACCGCTTTGTGTACCTTTTCCACTGCCCGGCGCACCCATGAACAGCACAACGGGGGCCGTCTCCGAATTGAATACCATGCTCCTAGTACAGCGGAAACGGTCGGTGCCCGCAATGGCGGTGGTAATGGACGGCCAAGTCGTCCGATATGGACGGGATACCTCCTTCGGGGGACTAAAAAAGAATCCGGTCTAGGTCGCCGAACACGTGGTACTTGGCACCGGCGATGGCTTGCAGAACGGTGCCGGTCCAGTCAACCGGATCGGAACGGGTAGCGCGGTTGTCCAGGAGGTCGTTGAAATCCCAGTGGAGGGCGAAACCGGGGATGAGCAGGGCATCGAGCGGATTCCGGAGCAGCGGTGTTTCAAAAGCCGACGCAACGCTGACGGGCATGCGGTCCAGACTGAGGCGCGTGATCCTCGGATCGATTGCCGCTGCCGCCGCTGCCCAGACAGCGGGCATTCCACGGGCTGCGATTTCGATTTCGCCGGGACCAAGCTGGTCAATTTGGGAACCGATGGCGCGGATGCGCAGACCAGCCATGTTTTCTCCGATCATGAGGGCGCGGAGGACGGAAATCCAGTTCCCGGTGAGGGGTTTTG
>CAITMP010000049.1 GCA_903893525.1 uncultured Acidobacteriia bacterium
AGCGCGTCGCGCATTTCACAACTGCCACGGGAGCCGATTTCACCCAGCACAAACGCCAAGCCCTTGCCGATTCCAGGAATCTCAGTGACCTTGCGTTCCGGGTTGGCGAGAATGTCTGCCAAGCGCTCCGGGTGGCCGTCAATCGCGACGGCCCCGTTGCGGTAGCTGCGGATACGGAAGCCGTCCTCGGCGGCAATCTCCATCAGGTCTGCGGTTTCGTTCAGGATGCGGGCGAAATCGATGTTTTCCAAAGCACCAGTTTAGCGGACTTGGCTGGCGGCAAGCAGTTCCACCAAGTACTTGCCCCAGACTTCGGGACGGGAGTGGGTTCCGTGACCGTGGGTATCGGGACCGGTGGGGATCAGGATGTAGCGGCCATGCTTGACGCGCTTGATTTCCCGCTCCATGATGCCCAGTTCGGGTGGATTCACCTCGTCGTCGGCGGAATTCACCGCGTAGACATGAGCTTGGATCTTTTCAAGGTCGGGCGAGGGATTGTAGTCGCGGGAGGACTCGAACGCATAGAGCATGTCGTTGGCGTCGACGACTCGGCGCTCGCGGGCCATCCAGGAATCCATGGACTGGTCGGCCTCGTCGCGCGTCGGGGCATCCTGGTGCTCGTGCAGCGGCGAACTCGTCATGATGAAGAGCATTTCCAAGGCACCGTCAAGGCCTCGCGGGGGCTTGGTGTATTCGCCGTTGTTCCATTCCGGATCGTTGCGGATCGAAGTCGAAATCAGGCGCCGCATCATCCGGTTGCGTCCGGCGATTTGGACCGGGGCCGATGCGAGCGGCATCAGTGCGTCCACCATCCCGGGCCAGCGTTCACCCCACATCCACGCGTGCATGGCACCCATGGATGTACCCAGCACCAAGCGCAGGTGGTTCACCTTGAGTCCCTCGGTGACCAGTCGGTGCTGGGCCTCCACCATGTCGCCGTAGGTGTAGGCGGGAAATTTGGCGTGGAGTCCGTCGGAGGGCTTCGAGCTCTGGCCGTGGCCGATTCCGTCCGGCAGGATCAGGAAATACTTTTCCGAATCCAGCGCCTGGCCCGCGTCGAAGAGTTGGTTGCCGAAACGGGAGCTGAGGAAAGCGCCACCCGTGCCGGTGGTCCCGTGGAGGATCAGAACGGCGTTTGTGGCGTTTCCTTTGGCATCCCGCTGGAGCTTGCCGACGGTACGGTAGTGAATGTTGAGTTCCGGCAGTTTTTCACCGGATGCGAATGGAAAGTTTGAAATCCGGAAATCGCCCTGCACCGGCGTTGAGTAGGCCAGCTGCAGGGCGAGGAGGGCGATCGGCGGAATCACGGTTGCCCCTGTTAGTACGTGCGCGGCCGGTAGCCAGGACGCGATTGGATGCGGTATTTCTTGCCCGTGTCGCCGGCTACGGCGATGTTGATCTTCCGGAAGCCCTCGTTGGGATTCGGGGCCGGGTAATAGGTGACGGTGTAGGAGTTGCCGAGATCCTCCCGGATCTGGTCGAAGGCTTCCACCTGCTTCTGCCATGTCTTGGCCCAATAGGCCTTGCCGCCGGTCCGGGTGGCGAGGCGCTTGAAGACGCTGGAGGAGATCGGATCCTTGTTCACGTCGTTGGTGGAGATCACGTAAATCGGGATGCCTTCGTCCTCGGCGACGGCGCGGACATCGTCGGGGGCGACCATGCTGGCGTTGTCGGGACCGTTGGAGAACACGATTACGACCTTGCGGCCCGGAACCTTGGCTGCATCGCGGAGTGAAAGCAGTAGGCCATTGTAGAGCGCGGTATCGTCACCGGCGACGGCTTTGCGGAGACCGAGGATCGCCTCGTTGCGGTCGGCGGTCAGGTTGGCTGCGCGGGATAGGTTGCGGCTGAAGGTGTAGACCGCCACAGAATCGGCCTTGTCCAAGCCACGGACGAAGTCGGCGATGGCGTCCTCGGCGTAAACGAAACCCCGGTACATGAAGTTGCTGGTGTCGAAGAGGACGAAAACGTTGGTACCGACGAAGGCATCGGCGCGTAGGTCCGAGGTGCCCTGCTTCTGGGCCTCGGGGGAGCCGGGCAGGAGCGGGCGCATACTGCCGTCCGCCATGATCTGCATCGGGGGCTTGCTACCCTCGGCGAAGGTGGCGAGCTTTTGGGAGATGCCGTCCTCGGTAATCTTGAAGTCCGAAGGTTTCAGTCCGTTGACGTATTTGCCTTTGCTGTCAGTGACGGTGAAGCTGAGCACGACGAGATCCACCTTGGATTTGAAAATCGGTGTAGGACCTTCCTGCGCCCACAACCAGACTCCGGCACCGGTGGCCGCCAGCAGGGCGGAGCCGCAGATTGTACGAATGATCGTCTTCCAAACCATGAAAATGTGTTCTCCCCAATCGTCTAATTCAGGCTACGTCCATTTACTCGGTACCGGCTTTTGCCGGAGTTTGCGCACTCTGGGTCCGAACTTCCTCACCCACGGCGCGCAGGCTCTTCAGAAGTGCCGGCCAGTCCTCCAAGTGGGACGCGAAAATACGTTCGACCACCTTGCGGGTCCAATCGGGAACGAGTACGTTCAACTGGGCGGGACCGATGCCGGATTCGTCGGCGACCTCGGCCCAATAGAGAAGGTTGGATTCCCAGCTCTCGGCCATGATGCGGCTGGAGTAACCCATCAGCGTCGGGAAGGTGCGAATATTCAGCAGCTCGGACCGGTAGGAGTTTGACAACGTCGGCTTGGGGGTTCCCCATGCGCGTGAAATTTCGGCATTGCTGACGTCCTCTGCGGAGATCGCCTTGTAGTGGGCGACTTCGCGGCCAACGGGGGTGTCGACCCCGACCTTCTGGGTGGAAAGGATGCGAGCGATGTTCCAAAGTTCGGAGGGTGTCAGTGTTTCCACTGCGAGGCGGGCGTCGCCGTCGGTGACGGCCTTGCGGACGAGGGCCGCACGCCAAGGGCTGGAGACTGTTTCGAGTGCACTGAACACGGACTCGCGTTCAGCCGGGTTGACGGAGGCCTCGGCCAGTTCCGATTCGGCGAAGCGCATGTTGAGCGCCACCCAGTGCATTTGTGTGGGTTTGACATTCCAGAACCGGGGTGCCTTGGCGGTCAGGATCATTTGGGGGACGAGGTCGCCCCAGATCAGGGCCTGCGTCTGGCTGGGCACCAGGAAGTTCTGTTCGGCTTCCGCTAGGGCGTAGGGGAGCCCCGAAAGCGAGCCGACCAAGCGGCCTCCGGCGTTGGACGGCCAACCGGTGCC
>CAITMP010000050.1 GCA_903893525.1 uncultured Acidobacteriia bacterium
GCCCGATTCCCGACGAAACGCCTGAAGCTGCTGCGGAAAACGGCCCCCACGCCTCCACCACGCCGGTCCCGGAACCAAAATCCGGACCAAACGAACCCAAGCCAGAACAGCCCCAGCCTGACCAACCCGAGCCAGCCCCGCACAGCGCAATCGCAAACACCCTCTCAAACCGCTCCCCCCGCTGGCATCGCCGCCAGGCCCGCCTCGCCAAGCAGAGGTCCAAGAAATGATCACCATTTCCATCCTCCCGGCAAGCGCACCCTCGGGCAAATCCAACAAAAGCTGCACTTCCCTGCGCTATTCTGGCGGAGTGAAACCAGCATTCGCGGTCGCCCTCGCACTCCCGCTCCTCCTCCAGCCTCTTCTTGCGCAAACAGACGTCCCGGGCAACAAGGGCTACTACCGGTACCCCGCAATCCACGGGGATACCGTTGTTTTCACCTCCGAGGGCGACCTCTCGACGGTTCCAACCTTCCCGCCCTCAAGAACCGACTTTCCCATCATCTGGCTATCGGTCTCGCCCGTCAGCTTGCCCCCTTCCACCTTGAAGGTGAAGGTTCGTTCGATGGGTCCATTCGGACCTTCGGCCGTCCCCTTCCACTTGCCGCCGATATCGGTCGCCAAGGCTGAAATGGACATGGTCGCCATCAGGAATAGGGAGAGGAGAAGTTTTTTCATGCATCCACTCTTTCGCGGATCGGAGCGGTTCTCAAGGGTTGCGATGTTTGAGCAGCTACAGCAAGCTGAAATCGCTCCAGAGAACCTGTGCTAGGTCAATCGATCGACGTGGACGCCATCGTGATGGACAGTTTTTGGCCTATCCTTGCTAGTGGTGGCTGTTGAACATCAATGGGGGAATGCGGCTTAAGACCGCCTTCCCATGCGCTCGGGGACCTATGGCGTGGGAAGTGGAAGCATACAACTGTGGGTCGGGATCGACCGGACTGAAATCCACCCATAATCCTACAGAAAAGGCCGCAATCGGAATCCAGTTCAGACGCCAAGGCAGCCAGCCCGCTACCGCGCCCCACGGCATCAATGCGTCATCGAATACGTGATGTAGTTGATCACAACCCGGAACGCCAAACCCGAAAATTTCTCTGGATAATCCGGTGTATTCGCCCACTCCCAAGCATCCCCCAAATGCATATTGGCGCAGATGGCCACCATGACCCGGCCCTTGCTGTCGCGGATGCCGCGCCAGTGGGGGACATAGCCGTCCTTCTCATATGTGCGGCCGGTATTGACGTAAACCTCTCCCGGAATCTGGAACTTCTCGTCGATGTTGTAGAGATTGTGGTAGATCGGGTCGTCGTCGGGCAGGTCCTCCACCAGCGCGTTGGGCAGCACCATGTTCATACCGACCATGAAGCGGTTCCAATCGTCCTCGCCATGGAAGTGGTCCACCATTAGGAAGCCGCCGCGCTGCAGGTAGTCGCGCAACCGGTAGGCCTCGGCGTCGGTAAAACCCCAAGTATTGACACCAACAGCGTAGATCCAGGGGAAGTTGTAGATCTCGTCCTTGTCGATATCGACCACGTTCAGAGGTGCCGGGGCATCGATCCGGGTCAGGCGGCGCAGAACGATGAGGCAATCGTTGTCGGCACGCGGGAAATCCTGGGACCAGCCACCGCGGAATCCACGGAATCCGAAACTTCCGCCGCTGGTATAGCCGGAATTGTAGCGGAGTCGGCTGAAGTAGAACTCCGCCGGGAGGGCTTGCTCGGTGGTGAATTCGGAGCGCTGATTGAACTGGGAGCGCGGGATCAACTGCCCCCGCTGGAGCGCGAACAGGCAAAGGCAGGTGGAAAGCAAGAGGACGATCGGAAGCCAAAGCCGTGCTGTCTTCATGTGGGATTGCCTACGATGACAAGAAGCCTATCATACACGGCAAACGTATAACATGGGTCTGGGATTCAGCCATGAAAAGACGGGACTTCATCAAGATGGCGGGGCTGGCGGCCTCCGGCGGGCATGCGATGGGACAGCAAATGCCGAGTCATATGATGCCCATGCCCAAGACGCTCCCGCCCTCCAGCGCGCAGGAACTTTCCGGCACGGAATTCACGCTGGAGATCGCGCCAGTGACGGTGGAACTGGCCTCGAACCGGATAGTGAGCACCTACGGATACAACGGCACTTCCCCTGGGCCGCGCCTGAGGATGAAGGAAGGGGTTCCGGTCACAGTCAACGTCGTCAACAAGACCGATGTGCCGGAATATGTCCACTTCCACGGCATGCTCCTGCCGCCGGAAGCCGATGGGTCGGAAGAGGAAGGCAGTCCGGCGGTTCCGCCCCACGGCAGCCGCAGTTTCCAATTCACCCCGACCCCTGCAGGCACGCGCTGGTACCACACCCACGTGATGTCGATGGCCGACCTGCACCGCGGCACCTATACGGGACTGTTCGGGTTCGTAGTGGTTGAGGGCGGTCCAGGCTCCAATCCCGGCAATTTCGATCAGGAACACTACATGGCCCTGCGAGACTGGGAGCCCTACTTCACGGACCAGCCGATGGACAACGACGACCTCGATCCGCTGCTGGGCAAGCCCGAGAAACCCGCCGTTCTGGACACCCGGCCCCCCGGTTGGGAGGTCACGGCCGATATTTTCTCCATCAACGACAAGGCGCTGGGGGCTGGAGAGCCAATCCGGGTCAAGGAAGGCCAGCGGGTCCTGTTCCACTTCCTGAATGCCGGAGCGATCGAAAACCGCCACATGGCGCTGCCCGGCCACAAATTCAACGTGATTGCGCTGGACGGCAATCCTGTGCCGACGCCGAAGGCCGTGGATGTACTGATGCTCGGGCCGGGAGAGCGCATTGATGCCTGGGTGGAAATGAACAAACCCGGCGTCTGGATCATGGGCGCGCCCGAGGATCCGATCCGCGAGGGCGGAATGGGGGTCGTTATTGAATACGCGAACCAGCGGCGGACGCCACTCTGGGTGCCGCCCCCGCCTTCCCCGTGGGACTACACCATTTTCGGCAAGCCGCCGACCGGCCCGGCACCGACCGAGAAGATCGAGATGTACTTCGAAAAGGTCCCGCGCGGTGCCGGACGGTTCAACAGCTTCACGGTCAACGGGAAGGAATATCCCCACGACCAGGAGTTCATGCTGAAACAGGGAACGCGGTACCGCCTGACCTTCCACAACCGCACCGACGATTCGCATCCGATGCACCTGCACCGCCACCAGCTGGAAATAGCGGAAATTTACGGGAAGCCGACCTCCGGCGTGATCAAGGACACCGTGGTTGTTCCGACCTACGGCCGGGCGAGCGTCGATTTCACTGCCGACCAACCCGGCCTGACGCTGTTCCACTGCCACATCCAACACCACATGGATTACGGGTTCAAGGCATTGCTGCGATACGCGTAGACGTAGGAAGCTTGTTTGTCCTGTTTGGATTCCATTCGCCGCTATACCAATTGGGGCCCAGCGGATCACGCTCTCCCCGAAAGGAATTGAAGAATGAGATCGACAACCTACCGTGTGGCGTTGCTTGCCACGATTCTTTCACTCGCAAGCCCCGCAACCTAGGCGGAGGGGAGCCTTGCCATAGATTCGAACCAAGGGCCGAGCTATGGATTCTCCTACAACTACAAGACCGTCGGCGAGGCTGATCGGAAGGCTGTTGCCGATTGCGGCAGCAACTGCAGCGTGGTACGCAACTTCAGCGGGGAATGCGCGGCCTATGCCGCAGACCAGTCCAGCGGAAGTACCGTCTACGGCTGGGGTACGGCCAGCACATCCGGGGCTGCACAAAACACGGCTATGCGCGAATGCAGCGAACGAGGAGGTACGTCGTGCCGAGTGCGGGCTTGGGGCTGCGACCGGCGCTGAATCGCAGCTCCAGCAGCAGCATCACGTCCAATATGAGAGGGGATCTGCAAAATGCAAATCGCCGCCGTGGACCGAAATCCACGGCGGCGATTTGCATTCCAACCTGTTAGAAAACTACGCCAGCGACGGATCCAACCGCTCGGCGTCCATCCCCATCTCCACGATGGCCTTGGCCGCCTTCTTCGCATCGAACTTGCCGTCACGCGACAATTTCGAAAGCGTAGCCACCACGATTGCCGCTGCGTCGTTCTCGAAGTGCTTCCGCAGGTGCACACGGTTGTCGCTACGTCCGAAACCGTCCGTGCCCAAAGCCACGAAACGCCCTGGCAACCACGGCGCAATCTGGTCCTGAACTACCTTCATGTAATCCGAGGCTGCGATAACCGGTCCATCCGTACCGCCCAGAATCTGCTGGACATACGGAACCTTGGCTGGCTCCACCGGATGCAACCGGTTCCAGCGCTCGACATGCAGGGCCTCGCGGCGCAGCTCGTTGTAGCTGGTGACGCTCCAAACATCGGCGGCCACGTTGTACTTCTCGGCCAGGATCGCGGCGGCCTTTACCGATTCATTCAGGATCGAGCCGCTTCCGAGCAACTGCACCTTGGCCTTGGGCTTGGAAACCGTCGACTTTTGGAACAGGTACAGACCCTTCAGGATCCCCTCTTCACAGCCTTCCGGCATCACCGGTTGGGCGTAGTTTTCGTTGTAGAGGGTGATGTAGTAGAAGAGGTCCTCGCGGTTCTCGTACATGCGGCGGATACCGTCGCGCACGATCACAGCCGTTTCATACCCGTAGGCAGGATCGTAGGTGGCCAGCGTCGGAATGGTGCTGGCCAGCAGGACCGAGTGGCCGTCCTGGTGCTGCAGTCCCTCGCCGGAAAGGGTGGTGCGTCCGGCAGTTCCACCGAGCAGGAAGCCCTTGCCACGCGAATCAGCAAACGCCCAGGCGAGATCGCCGATGCGTTGGAAGCCGAACATCGAGTAGTAGATGTAGAAC
>CAITMP010000051.1 GCA_903893525.1 uncultured Acidobacteriia bacterium
GTGGGCATGCGGCGGCGTTACGAGGCCAATGCGATCGATCCGATTGTCGACGATTCCGCAACGGTCTTGTTTGGCATGGCACAGTTGGCCGAAGGGTCCGAGTTGCTGGACCCGGTGAAGTTCAATGAAGCCATGGTGCGGATGACCGAACGCTCTTTGGGCGAGTAGGTGATTTCAGGGGCGTACGGTTGGACCGTGCGCCCCAACCCGCGATATTTTTGGTGCCTACTGGACTTTTGGATCGAAAACGGTTATCGTTTACTGAAACCGTCCTTTTCCAGAGGTCCACATGAAAAGCCTTCGTCTCGTCTTTTGCGCCCTGATTGCGCTCGCTTCCGCCCACGCCCAGCAACTGAATGGGAAAATTGTCGGAACCGTTACCGACAGAAGTGGCAGCGCCATCTCCGGTGCGGCTGTCCACTTGGTCTCCGAATCCACAGGTGCCGTCCGAGATACCGCCGTTTCCGCAAGTGGCGACTTCGAAATCAATGCCGTCCGGGCGGGGAATTACCGCATCGAGATTAGCCACACGGGTTTCAAGAAGTGGCAGCAGAAGGCGATTGAACTCACTGCAAACGATAGTCTTTCGTTAGGCCAGATCAAATTGGACTTGGGCGACGTTTCGACCACGGTCACGGTTGTCGGTGACCAAGCACCGCAAGTGCAGACCGTGAGCGGCGAGCGCTCCGGCATCATCAGCTCCAGCGAAATCCAGAATCTTTCGGTGATCAACCGCGATTTCTCCACGCTCGTCGCGCTCCTGCCCGGTGTCGTCGACAATCCCGGTACGGCCGAGGTGCAAGGCTTCTCCGGTGGCGCATCATTCAACGTGAATGGCAGCCGGTCGAACGGAAACAACATCACGATTGACGGCAGCTCGACCGATAACACCAACGGCGGCAACGGAAACAATTTCGTCTCGCTCGATTCGATCCAGGCGGTCCGCATTGTTACGTCGAACTATCAGGCGGAGTTCGGACGCAAGCCCGCCGCCGCAATCATGGCGATCACGAAGGGCGGCAGCCAGACCTACCACGGTTCCACCTACTGGTACTACCGCCATGAATGGATGAACGCCAACCAGTTCTTCAACAACCGGCAGGGCGTGCCGCAGACGCCCCGCCGCGTCCAAACTCCAGGGCTGACCATCGGCGGACCGGTCTACATCCCCGGCGTCTTCAACAAATCCAAGACCAAGCTGTTCTTCTTCAGCTCGCTCGAATTCATCCGCGAGCGCCGCCCCCAGAACATCGTGAATCTGACGACCGTGAACGAGGCCGAGCGTCTGGGCGACTTTTCCAACTCCCGCAACGGGCTCACCACGAAGTTCTACATCCGCGATCCAACCATGGTCGGCTCCTGCAACGGAACCACCCAAGCTGCCTGTTTCGTGGGGAATGTCATCCCGAAGAGCCGGATCGACCCCAATGGCCAGGCTCTGCTCAACCTGCTTCCGGTTCCCAACGCCCTGAATACGGCGGTCACGCTGGGCGCGTACAATTTTTCCACCCAGGAAAGCCTGAATATCCCCAAGACGTCCACCAACCACCGGATCGACTACATCATCAATGCCAACACCACGATGTGGGTCAAGTACAACAATTGGTTGGAAGACCAGCAGGGTTGGGCAGTGTCGGCTGGCAATTCGAACTGGGGCTGGATGCCGAGCCATTACAAGAACGGTACCCATGCGCCGGTGGTGTCGCTGACCCGCATTTTGAGCCCCAGCATGGTTTTGGAAGCGACGGTCCGCATGGTCCGGTGGACCGAGGACGGATCCGCCATCAGCCAGTCCCAAATGGACAAGCTGAACAAGAAGAACGCCGGGTTCAATATCCCGCAGCTGTACTCGGGCGGCAATCCTTCGAACTTGGTCCCGAACATGACCTTCGGTACCGTGCCGAGCGCGATCAGCACCAGCCTGAACGCCCGTTTCCCGTTGCGCGGATCTGAAAATACCTATTTTTCCGACACCACGCTCACCAAGACCCACGGACCGCACACAGCCAAGTTTGGCTACTATTTCGAGTACTGGCGCGCGGTGAAGGGTGAATCGGGCAAATGGAATGGCACCTACGACTTCACGGTGGACAGCAACAACCCCAACGATTCGCAGAATCCGTTTTCCAATGCGCTGCTCGGTGTCTTCAAGAGCTATACCGAATCCAACACACGGCCTCCGCTGTACGAGAACCAGATGTCCCACGAGTGGTACGCGCAGGACAATTGGAAGGTCAGCAAGCGTCTAACCATTGATCTGGGGTTGCGGTTTGGCTGGTCGACTCCGTTCTACAGTCCCCGTCGGCAGGAAGCGGGTTTTGTTCCGTCCATGTGGAATCCCGCGCAGGCGGTCCGATTCATCAGCCCTGTGAAGGTTGGAAGCTTGCGGCAGGGACAGGATCCGGTTACCGGAAAGATTTACCCGGCGATTCTGATCGGTGCCATTGCGCCCGGCAGTGGCGACCCGTTCAACGGCAGCGTCAACCTGCTCACCAATGCAACCTACCCGCATGGTTTACGGCAAAACAGCAGTATCAAGGTCGGTCCCCGATTTGGTTTCGCCTACGATCCGTTCGGCGACGGAAAAACCGCGATCCGCGGAGGTTTTGGGCTATTCTTCGATACCCACGAGAAGGATCTGTGGGGATACGCGTTGCACTTGGATCCGCCGAACCAAATCTCGCCGACCATCAATTACGGTACCTTCGCGAGCTTGGCCGCATCGCAAGGTTTTCTGTTTCCCTCAGCCACTTCCGGCTTGGACGTGACGCGGCCCTTGGGACGCACCATGAGCTACAGTTTCGGCATCCAACGCCAACTTCCGAAAGGATTGTTCCTGGACGTGGCCTATGTCGCGACCTTGGGGCGCCACCTTCTGGAGCGCAAGGATCTGAACTCGATCCCCGCCGGGACCACGTTGAATCCGGCGAATCTGGACGCCACCAACAACAACGCAGCCTTGCCCAACCAGTTCCTGTACAAGTATCCGGGTTACACCAACATCTATTACTACAACTACGACGCGAATTCCAGCTACCACTCCCTGCAAACTACCATCAACCGCCGCTTCACCAAGGGAATTTCGGGAGGCCTGTCGTGGACTTGGTCCAAGGCCATGGACTACGACGACATCGACACCACGAGCCTGAGCAATTTGGTGAGTCCGAAAATCCGCGACTACAGCATGGCGGGCTTCGACCGCACCCACATCCTGAAGGGGAATTGGATTTACACGGTTCCGGGTGTTAGCAAGCGTCTAGGCGCCCGGAATTGGGTCGCCAAACGGTTGACCGAGGGCGTTCTGGACGGCTGGCAGATGTCGGGAATCATGACCTTGATGAGCGGCGCGCCATTGGGGGTAGGACTGGGAACCCAGTCGGGGAGCAACACCAATTGGTCCGGTTCGCCGACGGATGGGGCGCGGCCCGACTTGGTGGGAAACCCGGTGCTGGCCAAGGACCAACGCACTTTCTACCTCAACGTGAACCCGGCGGCGTTCGCGCTTCCGGCGCAGGGAACCCTGGGCAACGCGGCCCGAACGGTTTTCCGCGGGCCGGGCCGGAACAATTTCGACATCTCGATGTTCAAGAACTTCAAGGTGTCTGAAGGCGGTCGGGTGAAGGCCCAATTCCGCGCCGAGGCCTACAACATCTTCAACCACACGCAGTTTTCGTCCGAGGATACAACGATCAGATTCAACAATACGGCGAATCCGGTGAACGTTGCGGCAACGGCGACAACTCCAGCGGCGGTTGTCGCGCCTGGTGGCCAGATTCCAACAACCTTCGGACAATTCACGGCGGCACAGTTGGCTCGGAGGATGCAGCTGGCCTTGCGGTTTGACTTCTAGGGACCTGACAGAATCCAGACTGACATAATCCAGTAGTGATGCGACGAATCCTTTCCTTGACGCTTGCTCTTGCCGGTGCGGCTTGTGCATCAGACAACCTCATTGTGTGCGACGAGATCCCTGCGATGCAGAATCTTGCCAAGCAGGTGGAAACGCGCCTCCACCAGACGACCGAGATCACCAACCAGGACAAGCTGCCGGCCAGCTTGTCCGGTTACCGGAATGTGACGGTCTACATCCACGGCGACCTTCATGAACCTGCCGAGAATGCTTTCATCGCATACGCCAAGGGCGGGGGCAATTTGGTGCTGCTACACCACACGATCAGCTCGGGCAAGCGCAAGAACAAGGCGTGGTTGCCGTTTCTGGGCGTCACGCTGCCAGCGTCGTATAAATACATCGACGATATGACGTGGGAGATCGTGCCTACCGCCGCGGCTGGAGGTGGTGCCATCACGATGCATGAAACCGAAATCTACCTGAATCATGTGAACGATCCAGACCGCACCGTATTGTACGGATTGAGGTTTACGGACCCCAAGACCGCCGAACATTTCGAGCAGCCGATAGCGGCTTGGACCCGGAAGGCGGAGCGTGGCACTGTCTGGTACTTCATGCCGGGCCACAAGGCTTCCGATTTTGAGTATGAGCCGTATGTCGCGGCGCTAATGAAGGCCTACGCAGTCAAATAGCCTTCCCTCCGGAGCGAATTTCAAGTAAACTGTTTTCCGATGCCACTCCCCCAGATGGACCGCCGTTCGTGGTTCAAAACCATGTTGACCGCAGCCGCCCCGTTTGCCGCGCTGCGTACCGATGCCGCTGCCATCGGCCCCAAGGACAAGATCAAGGTCACCAAGATCGAATCCTTTGTACTCAAGAACACGTGGGTCTTCGTGAAAATCTCCACCGATGCCGGAGTCACGGGCTGGGGTGAGATGCTCAAGGACGACGCCAAGGCTTGCGCCGCCGGAGCCCTCGAAGTCGCCGATTATCTGGTGGGCCAGGACCCCACGCGCGTCGCGTTCCACTGGCAGGCGATCCAGCGCGGGGCGTTCTACCGTGGAGGTCCCGTCAAGACCGCGATCCAGAGCGGCATCGACCAGGCGCTGTGGGATATCACGGGCAAGGTTTTCGGCGTTCCCGTCCACCGTCTGCTGGGCGGCCCAACGCGTGACCGCGTCCGCGTCTACGGTACGCTCGACGAGAAAAAGGGCATCAACGCCATGAAGGTGCGCCTCAATGGCAAGACGCGCCTGCCCTTCAAGTACAACGAGGGCGCGCAATTTGTCGACGAGGTTGTGGAGCGTTTCAAGGCTTTGCGCGAACGGGTGGGGAAGGGAATTGACATCGGTGTCGAGTTCCATGGTGCCGTCCAACCGCCTACTGCCATGTCGCTGATGAAGGCGCTGGAACCCTACCAACCGTGGTTTTACGAGGAGATCGCGCAGGCGCTCAATGTGGACGTGATGGCGGAGATGGCCAAGAAGACCCATATCCCCATCGCGACCGGAGAACGGATCTTCACCAAGTGGGGTTTCCGGGAAATTCTGGAGAAGCGGGCCGCCTCGATTTTACAGCCGGATGTCTGCTACGCCGGCGGCATAACGGAACTGCGTTTGATCGCCGGAATGGCTGAAGCGTACTATTCCCCGCTGGCTCCGCACAATCCGCAGGGACCGTGCTCTCTCGCCGCAAGTCTGCAGGTGGCGGCGTCGATCCCGAACTTCCTGATTCAGGAGCGCGGGGACAATGAGTACAGCGACTTGCTGGCCAAGCCGCTGCCGCCAATTGTCAATGGACACAGGCCATTGCTGACGGAACCAGGACTCGGCATCACCATTGATGAAAACAAGCTGATGGCGCAGGTGGGCGAGCCAAAACCGTACAAGGCGCAGTTCGATCCCGAAGACGGGTCCGTCATCGACTGGTAGTGTTCCACTTGGCGGCGCGGCTAGAAAGCAGCGCCGCCGTCAACCCGATTGCGGCGGCGAACGACAGCCACGCACCCGGAATCGCCTTGTCGCCCGTGGACTCAATCAAGAAGGTGCAAATGGCCGGAGTGAACCCGCCGAAGATGGCGGTTGCAAGGCTGTACGCGAGTGAGAAGCCGGAGGCCCGGACCTGCGCTGGCATGATCTCCGTCAGGTACACGACCATCGCCCCGTTATAGCTCCCGTAAACAAAGGAAAGCCATAGCTCTACGCATAGCAGTCTTCCAAACGACGGGTCGCCGGTGAGCCAGCGCATCAGGGGGTAGGCGGTCACAAGTGCCAACGCCGTAAACGCGACAAGCAGTGGCCGACGCCCGACCCGGTCCGAAACGGCACCCATCACCGGCAACCAGATGAAGTTGGAGACGCCGACGCACAAGGTTACGATGAGAGCATCCCGGTCCTTCAGATGTAGGACAGATTTCCCGAAGGTGGGCGTGTAGGCCGTAATCATGTAGAACGAGACGGTCGTCATGGTGACAAGCATGGTCCCGATCCCCACCAAGCGCCAGTTTGCCGCCAATGTTCTGCCGATTTCGCCAACCGAGGGGTGTTGTTTGCGGGTCAGGAACTCGTCCGTCTCCGTCAGCGACCGCCGTAGCCAGTAAAGAAACGGGACGATCAAGCACCCGACCAGCAATGGAATCCGCCATCCCCACGAGTTCATTTGGGCCGGGGAGAGCCAGCTGTTCAAAATGACGCCGAGTACAGCTGCGAACACAACCGCGCACTGCTGGCTGGCCGATTGCCATGCTACGTAGAATCCCTTGTGACCCGGCGTGGCGATCTCCGAGAGATAAACCGATACGCCGCCCAATTCCACACCTGCCGAAAATCCCTGGACGAGTCTCCCAGCAACCACCAGGATTGGTGCCAGCGGTCCGATCACGTTGTACCCGGGCACGCACGCAATGGACAGCGTGCCGATCGACATCAATCCGAGCGTAACAATCAGGCCTTGCCGCCGTCCATGCCGATCGATGTAGGCACCGAGGACGATTGCGCCGAGCGGACGCATGAGGAAGCCGACGCCGAATGTCGCCAATGACAAAAGCAGCGAGGCAAGCTCGCTGCTTTTGGGAAAGAAGGCTCGACCTA
>CAITMP010000052.1 GCA_903893525.1 uncultured Acidobacteriia bacterium
CGGCGGATGACGCACATGGGGAGGATGACGTCGGGGTACTTGCCGCGTTTGAAGAGGTCGCGGAGGACGTCGTCGGCAATGCCCCAGATGAAGGAGACGATTTTGTTGTGGGTGGCCTGGTCCATTATTTTTTGGGGGTGGGGTGGGGTGGTCCGGAGGCGGGCGGTTGGCTATTGGCGGGGTGGGGGCATGTTTGTTCTTCGGAACTCGCGGACGCCTTGGTTGCGAACCGTTTTCGTGGGCACCCTACGCCAAGCCCGCGGGGCCCGTCCGCTTCTTGAAGTATAGCCGTGCCATTGTGCTGCTGCGGGCAATTTTACGGAGATGGTGGAAGTGGGTGGGAAATGTTGCGGAATTGCGTGACGGAGGCCTTGGTGGCAAGTCGGGATTGGTGGGGGGTGGGTTTGGGGCTGGTCACGTCGTCCGGTCCAAGAGGCGCACGAACCCTTCCTGGGAAAAGTGCCGGTCATTGGTAAGCACCCGTTGGATCCGCCTTTGCCGCATGACATTCATCGAGATGCAGTCGGCGAAGCTGTATTGCTTGTCTGGACGCCTCTCGTAGAGGGCTAGTCCGGCGAGGAAGGATTCGTGCGATTGCGCGACTACCTCGATACCGGGATTGGCGAGGATCTCCCGGACGGCCATGCACGCAAAGTGCCGGGTTCGTTCGCCGTAGGAAGACACTGCGGTCAGAAATTCGCCCAAGACTTCTTCTGTTGTGATCAACGTCACCCCAGTCAGATCGACTGCGGCTGCGGCTTCCGACCAGGAGTCGCCGGGTACAAACAGGGCGATCCAGTAAAGTGTGTCCGCAAAAACGAAGTTCACCGCTTGGGCGATCCGTACACGTAGTGGTCAACCTGGCCTGCGAGATCCTTGGGGACCGTGCGCAACTCTTCTTCGGGGATCTTGCGCCCGAGGTTCCGAAGGATAGTGGCGATACCCGGCATCGGGGATTGCGAGGCCGGTGTTTCGGTCGAATCCACGGGTAGCGCATTTCCAAGTAATGGTAGGCGAGGCACGACAAGCCCAGCATATCAAACGTTTCATGAACTTGCGCGGGTCACGCCGCCGGAAGCGGCTGAACGGGTGGTTCCTCTGCTCCTTGGCACGGCGTCCGGCGCGGCCCGTCCGCTTCTGGGGAACTTGCGCCCGACCTGGCCGCCGACTGCGGCAAAGAGTGGGTGAGGAACAGCGGACGACCTATCCGCGAAGCAAGTTCCACCCGCACTTGGGGCCGAGCCCGCGCGGCCCGTCCGCTACACGGGGATCGCGATGGATCGTACCATAACCGGTGGCAGCCTGCCGCCTGGTGGCAATGTCTGAGGTCGCATTCAGCCGTTCCCACAGCACGGCCTCCGTGGTAACTATCCGGCCCTGCGACTTGCGCTGGAAACCACGCCGAGAAAATCCTTGCGTGGCAAGCATGAAGTCGAATTCCTGGGCGGGGAAGGCGTCGTGGGAGAGGATGCGGTTCTCGGAAATCTGGTGGTGGGGATGACGGGGTACTTCCAGGCTACGGAATTGCGTGCCGGAGGTCTTGGTGGCAAGCCGGGATTGGTGGAGGGGGATGGTGCGGGGGGCGTGTGCCGTAGTCCGGAAACTCTGGTTATGGCGACCTGGAAAGGTCGCCGCAGCCAAGAATGGCTGCCCTACACGAGAGCGCATTGACGTCCAGCAATGGCGCAACACGCCTGGTTATTCAGGACGCTAGAGCATTTCTCCAATTGGTATAGGGCGACTCTTGGCATTGCCATCGCAACGAACCTGCGGTTCAGGCCGCCTGAAAGGCGGGCCGCAGCCAAGATTGGCTGCCCCACACAG
>CAITMP010000053.1 GCA_903893525.1 uncultured Acidobacteriia bacterium
CATGGTGTCGACGAGGTTGCGCTCGTGCTCGTCGAGGGGCTGGAAGTTTTCGTAGAGGTCGGAGGAGAGGTCGACGAAGGCCTCGGTTCGTTCGTATTCCATGACGGCGTGTTCGGCGAGGAGGCCGTGGCGGCGGGAGTTTTGGGCGGCGCGGGCCTTGCCCTCCTCGGTGACGGGGCCTTTGGATTTGGCTCCGTTGGCGCGGGAGGCGGCTATTTGGGCTTCCGAGCGGGGCTTGGGAGCCGGGTTTGGTGTAGTTTCCGTGGTTTGGGTTGTGTTTTCCATCGCGCGCCGAGATTAGCGCGGAGGGGGGTGGGAAACGAACCGAGGGCTATCAATACTACGTTGGTAGTGTAGGCTGTTTGGCGTTTGATTTGTTTGGGTTGCAGAAAAATGCCGGCATGTGAAAATTCCTGTGACTGACAAAGAGCGGGTGGCGGCCGGCAGCCCTTCGTCGCTACCTTCGAAGTCCAGGCTGCGGGTGATGGTGCCCTTGCCCGACCCGTTTGGACCCGCGAAGACAATAAGGGTGGGCACAGGCTAGGCAGCCGCCCGGGCACGCTCCCGCAGCACCTCGTAGTTTTTGCCGCGCGGGTCCGAGTTTGGCTTTCATCCGGCGGAGGTAGTCCCCATCGGCGTTTTGTCCCGGTGCAAGGAATGAGCCGCCAGCCGGAGACCCGTCCAAGTCGTTCATCACCGCGTTGCATGTTCCCGTACCGGCCGGAACCGGGACCGGGCTGGTAAGACTGTTTGTAGCCATATTCAGGCTTGCCTTTCCCGCCCTGTACTTTCATTTTTGTCACACAGGCCGACTCATCGAGCTCGACACAGAGAGTGCTCGCTTCCCCGTACAATTTGTCCTGGTGGCGGCGATCCAAGGTTATTTGCTAACTTCTTCCTTGCTGCTGAATCAGATCGCCGTTTTCCAACTCGTGCCAGCCAATCTGCCGCGCAAAGGTGATTTCGTGGCTGGCTAGACTACGGGCAATCGGCTTCCGGTGCCGTTGTCGAATAGAATTTTCATCAGCCGAACGCGGGCGCTTTCGCCAGGCTCGGGCTGGCGAAGCGCAGGACGGCTGTTACTTCCTCCGGTGTCACGTCGAAAACTTCGGTGATCTCACCCACCGACATTCCGGCCGCAAGATTTTCGAACACCATCTGCACCGGCATCCGCGTTCCCGGAAAATCCACGCACCGCCAACTTTGCCGGGGATGCCTCCACTGCGGGGCATTGTGACCAATCAAGATCTGCTGTTGCCATGATCCGGGCTCCTTCCATCCAGGTTGTCGTGTCAGCCACGATACGGGATTTCGGCGCTCTCAAACTCAACCCGCTCGTACAGCCTACCCAAAATCAACCGGCATCCGATGGACTCCAACTCGAGTTCATCCTCCGGGGACCTGTACTCGTGAAACAACCACGAGCCGTTTGCCTGCTTGACATGGTGTTCGGCCCGAACCGTATCCTGCGCAAGAATCAAGTACTCTGCAAACGACGGCAAGGAGCGGTAGAACCGGAATTTTTCGCCACGGTCGTAGTTCTTCGTCGAGGGCGACAGGACTTCCACCACCACCACGGCATCGGTGATCGTGTCCTTGTGATTGTCCAGAAACTGCTCCGGCGGGCATGTGACCACGATGTCGGGGTAAGTGTAGATGCCGAACTCCTCGCTGTAGAGCCGCATGTCGCTGCTGGTCGCCCCGCAGCGTTTGCCTCGTAGCTGTTCGAACAACGTTCCCAGAGTATTGGCAATCACCCACGAATGGTTGCGGCTGCCCCCGGACATCGCATAGGCCCGCCCATCGATGTACTCACTGCGGAACTCGGCCTCGCGCTCCATTTCCAAATATCGCTGGGGCGTCAAAAATGGAAACGGATCTGTGGCCATTGGATCCTCTAGCCTCCTAGAATACCGAGCTTGGCTGTTGCTGCCTCATGCAGTGCAGCGTCCCCAACCCCCAGACCAGCTCCACGCAACTGATGCCCACAACCTTCCCATCCGGGAAGCATTCGGCCCGCACGTTCAGAGCCACGCGGTCGTTGGGATCATGGAACGTCGGCACCAGCACCCTCTTGTTGGCGAGATGGAAATTCGCATAGCTTGCGGGAAGAGGCACGCCGTCAAATACCAGAGGCGGAGATATCAGGGCCGCCCCGATGCCGGCGTTTGCTCGAAGGTGCCGAGGGAGACGCGGGTGGACGCACAGAGTGGCGAGGAACGGTTTCTCGAACTGGGGCATGCCAATGGCGGACGCATTCTGTTCGTGGCGTGGACGCCTCGTGGCAAACTCAGACGCCCCGTCACGGCATTCGACGCGAACCGCAAGACCCGCAGTGCATACCACCCGCAGTGCATACCGTAGGAGACGCGATGAAGAAAATGGATAGCAGCATTGAGGCGGAAAAGAGTTTCGCTGCGGATATCTATCGGGACCGTGCCGCGATCAACCGAAAGGCGCAGGCCGTCTTGGCATCCGGCTCGCGCCAGATCACGATCCGACTGGGTAACGGTGA
>CAITMP010000054.1 GCA_903893525.1 uncultured Acidobacteriia bacterium
CTATGAGCGCGCCCCACATCGCGACCCGACAAGCCCTCCACCGCCGCCATTTTCTTCGCGGTGTCGGCGTCGCCTTGGCCCTCCCCTACCTCGACTCGATGACGCCGGCCTTCGCTCAAACGAAGAAACCCTCGGAGCCGCTCGCCCCCGGTGCCACCCCGCGCCGCATGATCGGCATCTGCAACAACCTCGGCCTCCTCGCCGACCAGTTCTTTCCCACCGGCTCCGGCCGCGACTACACACCCTCCCCCTACCTCCAGCACCTCCAAGCCCACCGCAACGATTTCACCGTCTTCACCGGCGTCTCCCACCCCAATGTCGATGGCGGCCACCCCGCCGACGTCTGCTTCCTCACCGCCGCCCCCCACCCCGGCAGCGGTTCCTTCCGCAACACCATCTCCCTCGACCAGTACATCGCAGAGCAGATCGGCATCCTGACCCGATTCCCCTCGCTCACCCTCGCGGTGAACACCCGCTCCCGCAGCCTTTCCTGGACCGGAACCGGAGTCGCCATCCCGCCCGAGGACAAGGCCGCCGCCGTGTTCCAGGAAATGTTCCTCCAGGGCAGCGCAGCCCAAATCGACGCCCAGATCCGCAAGCTCGATACCGGCAAAAGCATTCTGGACGCCGTCTCCACCCAAGCCAAGTCCCTGCAATCCAGCGTTGGCACCCGCGACCGCGACCGCCTCGACCAGTACTTCACCAGCGTCCGCGATCTCGAACACCGCCTCCAAGCCTCCAAAGGTTGGGAGCGCAAGCCCAAACCCGTCGTCAACGCCCCCATTCCCGTCGATCAAACCGATCCCGCCCGCTACATGGCCAAGGTCAAGGTCATGTACGACCTTGCGCGTCTCGCCATCGAGACCGATTCCACCCGCTCCGTCACGCTAATGCTCGAAGGTGTCAGCGCCCCCGTCCTCGAAATCCCGGAGACCACCCTGACCGACAGCTACCACAACCTCTCCCACCACGGGAAGTCCGAAACCAAGCGCGGGCAGCTGAAGGTCATCGACGAGTGGCATATGAGGCTTTTAGCCGGGCTCATCGCCGACCTGAAGTCCGTTCACGAAGGCGGGGAAACACTCCTCGACCGCACAATGGTCCTCTACGGCTCCAACTTCGGCGACGCCAACGCGCATACCTGCTTCAATATGCCTGTGGTTCTGGCGGGAGGAGGCTTCCGCCACGGCCAAAACCTGGCCTTCGACCGCAACTCCAACTACCCGCTGCCGAATCTCTTCGTCAGCATGCTGCAACGGATGGGAATCGAAACCGACCGCTTTGCCTCCTCCACCGGCACCATGCGGGGCTTGGAACTCGCGTAATGCGCTGGCTCGCACTCGCCTTGTGGGTGACGGCATCCGCGTATGGGGCCGATACCGACGCGGCCTTCACAGCAAAGTACTGCGTCGCCTGCCACAATGCCACCGCGAAGTCCGGCGGACTGGACCTCACCGCCCTCTCCTTCGACCCCGCGAACCCCGCCAACTTCGCCGAGTGGGTCAAAGTCCACGACCGCCTCAAGTCCGGCGAAATGCCCCCCAAGGCCATCCGCCAACGCCCCGACCCCGCTGCCCAGCAATCATTCCTCGCCTCCATCGCCAACCGCCTCACCGCAGCCGAGCACAAAACCACCCTCGCCGAGGGCCGCGCCACCGAGCGCCGTCTGAACGCCTACGAATACGAGAACGCCCTCCGCGACCTCCTCCACGCCCCCTGGCTCCAAGTCAAAGGCCAGTTCCCCGAAGACGGCGAGGCCTTCCGCTTCAACAAGGTCTCGAACGCCCTCGACGTCTCCCACGTCCACGTCTCCCGCTACATGGGTGCCGCCGACTACGCCATCCGCCAAATCCTCTCCGTCCAGAAGACCCGGCCCCCCACGTCCGTTTCCCGCTACTACGCCCGCGAACAGCGCGACCTCATCAGCAAGATCAACAACAAGCAGCAGGCTGGCGACCGTTCCGCCTACCCCATCCTCGGCCTTGAGCCGCAGCGCGACGTCCATGACAAAACCTCACCGATGACCGTTGGCCCCTCCGACCCTACCACCCGCGACAAAGAGGCCATCGCCTGGGTCTCTAGCAACTACGTCACCGGTTTCCGCTACGCCTGGGACCGCTTCAAGGCCCCCGTCGCCGGTCGCTACCGCATCCGTTTCAGCGGCTACACCATCTGGGTCGCACCCCAGCAGGCCAAGAAATACCTGCCGGATTTCGAACATATCTCCCGCGGCCGCCGCGACGAATCCATCAACGTCTACACCCGCAACGGCGTCCTCAACCGCCACGTCGGCAGCTTCGACATCACCCCCGATCCCGCCGCACATGACGTGGGCGAAGTCTGGCTCCTTGCCGGTGAAACACTCGTCCCCGACGCCAGCCGCCTCTACCGGTCCCGCCCCAACAACTTCCGCAACCCCCTCATGACGCCGGACGGCGCCCCCGGCGTCGCCTTCCAGTGGATGGAGGTCGAAGGTCCGATCTACGACGCCTCGACCACTTCGGGTTACAAACTCCTTTTCGGCGACCTGCCGCTTCAAGGCAACGAAGTCCTATCGACCTCCCCTGAAAAGGATGCCGACCGTCTCATGCGCGGCTTCCTCCGCCAAGCCTACCGCCAACCCAAGCTCGATGAGTCCGACGTCCGCCTCTTCCTCTCCGTGATCGACGACCGCCGCAAGGCCGGACTCTCCTTCACCGAAGCAATGATCGCGGGTTACACAGCAGCCCTCGCATCGCCGAAATTCCTCTACCTGAACGAGAAACCGGGTCGACTCGACGACTACGCCCTCGCCACCCGGCTCGCGCTCTTCCTGGCCAACTCCACGCCTGACGACGCGCTGCTCGCCCGCGCAGCCAAAGGTGAACTCGGACGCCCCGCCGTCCTGCGCGCCGAAACTGAGCGCCTCCTCGACAGCCCCCGTGCCCGCCGCTTCCGCGAGGCCTTCCTCGACTATTGGGTCGACCTCCGCAAGATCGAGGACTCCACCCCCTCGGCCTCCCTCTACAACGACTACTATCTCGACGACGCCCTCACCGAAGCCGCCGTGGCCGAAACGCGCCTCTTCTTCGACGACATGCTGCGGCGCAACCTGCCCGTCCGCAACGTGGTCGATTCCCGCTTCACCTACCTGAACGAGCGCCTCGCCGTCCACTACGGCATACCGGACATCAAAGGCGTGGCCATGCGCCGCGTCGAGCTCCCACCCGACAGTCCGCGCGGCGGCTTCATGACCCAGGCCAGTGTCCTCAAAGTGACGGCCAACGGCACCACCACCTCGCCGGTGCTGCGCGGCAAGTGGATCATGGAGCGCATTCTGGGCATGGAAATTTCGCCGCCGCCCTCGGTGCCAGCCGTCGAGCCGGACATCCGGGGAGCGGTCACGATCCGCCAGCAACTGGAAAAGCACCGCTCGGACCCCACCTGCAACTCCTGCCACAGCCGGATCGACCCTGCTGGCTTCGCTTTGGAGAGCTTCGACGTGATGGGCGGCTGGCGTGACCGCTACCGTGGGGTGGACGAGGAGAAGCAACCCGTCCCCGGCTACGGCAAGAACGGCCAGCCGTTCGCTTATCACCACGCGTTGCCGGTGGACCCGTCGGGAGTGCTTCCCGACGGACGCCCGTTCTCAGGAATCCGCGAACTGAAGCAGTTGCTGCTGACGGACGAGCGCAAACTCGCGGTGAATATGGCCCGCCAACTCACGGTCTACGCCACCGGAGCCCCGGTCCGCTTCAGCGACCGCCCCCAGATCGATCAAATTGTGGATGGGACGAAGCCCGGCGGGTACGGACTACGCGATCTGGTGCACGGAGTGGTGCAAAGCGATTTGTTCCGCAATAAGTAAAAGGGGCAAGCATCGCCTCCAAGTACGGGCGCAGCATCCGCTGTACCCGATTTATCCGGGCAAATCTCGACAAGGATTGAAAGTCCGCCTTCGGCTTCCGGTCCCGCCAGGTCCGCAGCCCTTCGAGGGCGACATCGAGTCCGATCTTGTTCTGGTATTTGAAGCAGTCTGCGACTGTCTTCTCCGGCGAATAAATCCGCACTGGTACATCGTCAATCGTGATCACATCGATACCGGCACTGAACGAGGGTTCCGAGTACCAGAACACGCGCAGTGGGATGCCGTCGATCTTCGGAATCTGAGCATGGCTGGGCAGGGCGATGTCAACGGCATGCGGAACCTGGGTGGTGAGGCCATGTTGAGCGAGCGCGGAGATCAGGCAGACGACCGCGCGCGGAATCCGAATCGCGACCGGGACGAGATCCGGGCTGGTCAGTGGC
>CAITMP010000055.1 GCA_903893525.1 uncultured Acidobacteriia bacterium
AGACTGGATTGGTGAGGCCGACTGCCGCCATTGATATCAGCGACGGATTGTCCCTGGATCTGCAACGCCTATGCATTGCCTCGGGCGTGGCGGCTGAGATCACGAATCCTCCACAGTTTCCCGGGACGACGTTGGCCCAAGCCCTCCACGGGGGCGAGGAGTACGAGCTACTGTTCACCATTCCGCCGGGCCACAATCTGCCATTTCAGTTCGAGGGGCTTCCGCTCACACCAATTGGGATAATCAAGGAGGGCCAGCCCGGTCGCATCCACCACAATGGTCTGCTGCTGGAGCCCTTGGGATACGACCATTTCCGCAACTGAAGCCATTCTCACGACGCCATTTCACAACACCAATGCCCGTAACCATTGAAAAACAAGCCTGGAGTGGCTGGCCCAACTGCTACCGAATCTCCAACGACGCTATTGAACTGATATTGACTTCCGATATCGGACCACGCATCATGCATTGTGGCTTCTTGGGAGGCCAGAATTTCTTCAAGGTCTTCGAGGACCAAATGGGGAAATCCGGCGAACCGGAATGGCAGTTCCGGGGCGGACACCGGGTCTGGCTGGCACCTGAGGACCGGCATCTCACCTACCAACCGGACAATCTCCCGGCGGAAATCCAGATTGACGGAAATGTAGTGACGGCTACCCAGCAAGTGGAACCAGCGACAGGTTTGCGGAAGCAACTGGTGATCCGCGTTGCCGAGACCGGGGCGATGGTCGAAGTGGAACACCGGATGCAGAACACGCTGGATAAACCGGTAACCGTGTCCGCGTGGGTTCTCACCATGCTGGCGCCGGGCGGAACCGCAATCACCGGCTTCCCACCGCGCGGCTCACACGCCGAGCACCTCGCGCCCACCAATCCGTTGGTCATGTGGGCCTTTACCGATCTACGCGATCCGCGCTGGACTTTTCTGGAAAAATACCTCATCCTTCGCCATGACCCGGCCAATAAGGACCACACCAAACTCGGCCACTTCAACACCGATACATGGGGTGCATATCTATTGGGCTCGGAACTCTTCCTGAAGAGCTACCGGGCTGATTCGCCTCTCCCTTATCCCGATATGGGCTGTTCGTACGAAACGTTTGCGAGCGCAGACATGCTGGAAATCGAAACATTGGGCCCCTTGACGGTACTTCAACCCGGCGAGTGGGTGTCGCACACGGAGAATTGGTGGCTCCACCGCGGGGTCTCGATTCCGGAGTGGACGGACAAGGGGTTGGACTCCGCACTGCTGCCCCTGCTTGCCGCGCGCTCAGAATAGACCGCGCAACCGGGCCGAATAAACTGGTAGTAGCAAATGCGAGTCACAGTTATCGGAACGGGCTATGTTGGCACAGTCACGGGAGCGTGCCTTGCCTGCCTAGGGCATCGTGTCACCTGCGTCGACACCGATCAAGCAAAAATCGAAAAATTACGCGCCGGTGAATCGCCGATCTACGAACCTGGGCTGGAAGAATTGATCGCTCTGGCCCACGCAAGTGGGGGAATTGATTTCCAGACGGACCTTTCCGACCCGGTGCGTGAAAGCGACGTGATCTTCATTGCCGTCGGTACGCCGCCGTTGCCCTCGGGCGAATCTAATCTCAGCTATCTTGAGGCGGCTGCCCGCGGAATTGGACGGGCGATGGACTCGACGAAGTTTCGGGTGGTGGTCAACAAGTCAACCGTGCCCGTCGGCACCGGGAATCTGGTCCAAGCTCTGGTGCGTGAAGGCATAGCGGAGTCCGGAGTCGCAGGTGAAGTCGTTTTCGGCGTTGCCAGTAACCCGGAGTTCCTCCGGGAGGGCTCCGCGATTCACGATTCTCTCTACCCCGACCGAATCGTGCTCGGTGCCGAAGAAGCGCCGACTCTGGAACTGATGCGGGCACTCTACCAGCCCTTGGCAACCCAGAGTTTTGATGCCCCCGTCTTCGCCCCCCGTCCTGCGAGTATGCCACCTGTGGCCGTGGTATCGACCACGCTCACAAGTGCGGAGATGATCAAGTACTCCGCAAATGCGTTTCTTACGGTCAAGATTGGCTTCGCCAATGAAATCGCCAACATCTGTGAACGGGTCGGAGCCGATGTAACGGAGGTCATGCTCGGCATCGGACTCGATACACGCATTGGAGCTAAATTCCTGAATGCGGGTCTCGGCTGGGGCGGCAGTTGTTTCGGCAAGGACGTAAGCTCCTTGCTTCACACGGCAGGCGAGTACGGCTACAAGGCCCACCTGCTGGAAGCGTCCCTGACAGTGAACAACAACCAGCGGCAAGTGATTGTGCAGCGGTTGCAGGAGAGGCTGGGGATCTTGAAGGGACGCACCATCGCTCTCCTCGGCTTGGCCTTCAAACCCAATACAGATGACTTGCGCGATGCGCCCAGCCTGCTAATCGCCGACAAGCTGATCCGCATGGGAGCCCGGATCAAGGCCTTCGATCCGGTCGCAATGGACGCGTGCCGCGCACACCACGCCCACCTCAGTATCCAATACTGTGCCGACGCGTTCGCTGCGGTGGAAAAGGCGGACGCCGTGGTTCTGGTCACGGAATGGCCGGAGTTCGGGGATCTGGATTTGGCGCAAGTCGCCGCCAAGATGGCCCAGCCTGTGCTCATTGATGGGCGCAATCTTTTCAATCCCGAAAGGGCGCGTGCGGCTGGTTTCGCCTATGAGGGTATTGGCCGTCCACGACGCCGGCAAAGCGGCGCGGGACAGTAATGCCCACCCGGTTGGTGATCGCCATTGACGGCCCGGCTGGCGCCGGAAAAAGCACCATCGCACGGGAAGTTGCCGAAAGGTTGAATTTCACCTATATCGATACCGGAGCCATGTACCGGGCCGTCGCACTGTTGGGACGCCGCCGTGGTCTGTCATTCGATGACGTCGCAGATCTGGAACGGTTGGCGCTCACCGCGGAGATAGAATTCCTGCCGGAACGGCGGATTGTGCTGAACGGCGAGGATGTTACCGAGGTTATTCGCACCACGGAGATTTCGTCGGCAGCATCCAAGGTTGCTGCGTTGGGTCCGGTTCGTGCTGCGCTGGTTGCCCAACAGCGCCGGATGGCCGAATCGCTCAACGTCGTCATGGAAGGGCGGGATATTGGCACAGTGGTCTTTCCCGATGCCAAGGTCAAAGTCTTTCTGGATGCGGCACCGGAAGAGCGTGCCAGGAGACGCGCAGGTGAATTCCCCGGAATCGCCTTGGAGGAGCTAGCCCGCCAGATTGCGGAACGCGACAACCGGGACCGGAACAGGGCGGAATCGCCCTTGGTCCAGGCATCTGGAGCGATTGCTCTGGACACCACTGGCTTGGCCATTGACCAAGTCGTAAACAAGATTGTTGAAATTGTCCTGGATCGGAAGGAAGATCGTACTTGAACAATTTGCTCGTGATGAAGTTTGGAGGAACCTCGGTTGGCAATTCCACCCGTATAGCAGCCTCCTGTGCTCTAATCGCCAAGGCAGCGGCCGTCCGCCCTGTGGTTGCAGTCGTTTCGGCGATGTCCAAGGTTACGGACCTGCTCCTCGACACCACCAAGCATGCCGAGGCTGGCGACCGTCCAGTGCTGGATCGAAATATTGAGACCCTGCGGAACAGGCATCTCGAAACCGCGCGGGAACTCTTGTCCGGATCCGAATTGCAGGACGTCGAGGCAGCCATCGCGATTCTGGTGGGCGAATTCCAACGCATTGTGGGTGGCATGGAACTATTGGCCTACCGTCCGCCGCGGGCGGTGGACGAGGCAATCGCCATCGGGGAACGCCTGTCATCGGTTCTGATCAGCGCGTACCTGAGATCGACGGGAGTTTCGTCCGAGGCTGTAAATGCCGCCGAAGTGGTGGTCACGGACGCGGTGTTCAACAACGCGTCTCCGATCATGGACGCCACGCGGCAGAAGGCCAATTCGCGATTGGCTCCGGTGCTGGCCAACGGCATAGTACCGGTCGTCACCGGTTTCAACGGGGCTACAGCCGATGGGCGCCCGACAACACTGGGCCGCGGCGGGTCCGACTTTTCCGCCTCAATTCTCGCTGCGTCGCTCGATGCCTCAGAACTCTGGATCTGGTCCGACGTGGACGGCATCATGACCGCCGACCCCCGGCTGGTGCCCAACGCCAAGATCCTGGATGAGATCACCTATGCCGAGGCAGCGGAGTTGGCTTGGGCCGGTGCGAAGGTCCTGCATCCGAGAACGCTGGCCCCCATTGTCGAGCGTGGAATCCCGGTGTGGAGCAAGAACAGCTTTTCCCCGGAAAAGCCGGGCACACGCATTGTTTCCAAGCTTGGCGAAGGCAACGCCGGAGCGCGTGCTGTCACGTCGATGGCGAATGTCACGCTGGTGTCGTTGGAACCCGCCAATCCCGCTGTGAGTGGAGTCCACGTGATGGCTCGGGCGCTGGATGCGCTTGACCGCGTGAATGTGGAGATTCTGGCACTTTCAAGCTCCAGCTACCGGCAGAGTTTTTGCTTCCTGGTGCGGAATGACGAGTTGACAAAGTCATTGGAAGCCATAGAATCGGCGCTGGCAATCGAAATGGCACACGGCTATGTCCGCGAGCCAGAAGTAGACCACAACGTTGGACTGCTGGCCGTGGTCGGAGAAGGTATGCGGGGCTTCTCCGGTTTCGCTGGTCGCATCTTTACCGCAATTTCACGCGAGAGAATCAACATTATCGCGATAGCACAGGGATCGAACGAATTGACGATCTCCGTGGTGGTCCGCCGTGACGGTCTCGAAAAGGCCGTTCGGGCTGTTCACGCCGAGTGTTCCTTATAAACCTCTATGGAACGGATCCTGAACGAACTGAAACGGCTGCTGGCGGAGCAGGTTGATTCAAACATCGACATCCAGGACATCGATCCCGACGCCCCGCTACTGGAAAACGGCTTGAACTTGGACTCCGTCGCCATCATTGATTTGATTGGTCTGAGCGAAAAGGCTTTCCGGATTGAATTCCGGGAGGATGACCTTTGCATGGACTCGTTCGCGAGTCTGCGGGCGTTGGCGACGGTTATCGAGGCCCGGCGCGGGGAGACCTTTGACTACATCAAGGAAATCAACACGCTGTGCAGTGAACTCTTGGACTCGCATCGTCCCTTGTTGGCCTTGAAGAATATCCACAGCAAGCGGGATCTCATCCAGGCGATCAAGTTGGATCTGGATAAACTGACCCACGCCCTAATTGAAGTGAGGCAGGGCAGTGCATCGGCTATTCTCCGGCATTTCTTCGGCGACACCGAAATCGACTATGCCAATATCGAGTCCCGATTGGTGAATGACCGGATCTGCCATGTGGGATTTGAAATTCATGAGCCGCTGGACTTGGTATTGCACGGCATCCGTCAATGGATCGACCGCAGCAACCGCACAGTCGGTGGCAATATGCGGATCCAGAGCTATTTGCGTTTTCCAGCATCCGAAGCATTCCAGCGGCGTGTTGGCGCAATGACGGAGATCATGCGGATCACGCTGGAAGTGGATGGCAGGGGCCTATTGCTGGAGCTTTTCGACATCCACAGGCCGGTTGACAGTGCATTGGCGACCGGTCCAGCGGCACCCCGGCACCGGAACTTCGCACCCTTGGCGAAGGATGAAACAGCGGGCCCGGAGCATCGGCAGCGTCTTTCCCAGTTGTTCGCTGCAGATGGAATCTGGCACTACGCGGTGCACGTGCGCCAAGCATCCGATGTGCTAGCGCTACACGACCAAATGGAGTCTGTGGTGGCGGCCAATCCCTGCTACCGCATGGCGTATCCGTCACCAGTGAGGAACAGCAACGATGCCTCATTTCATACAAAAGTATTGCGTTTGCCCCACGGTGCAACCGAGCGGCTCGAGTTGGAACTCGTCACGCGGGAGTAGGGGAAGCCCAATGCAAACGGGCACTCGCCGAAGCGAGTGCCCGTTGTTCGTGTGACTGGAATTTGGCTTAAGCAGAGCGGCGACGCCGGACCCAACCCAAGACTCCAAGGCCACCAGCGATCATCGCCCAAGTAGACGGCTCCGGCGCCGTATCAGTGGAAACGGTAATGGCTTCCAAAGCGGTCCTGCTGGTATTCACCAAGCTGCTCCCTCCGTAGAAAGCACCGCCGGTGAGACTTGTGATGGAGATGCTCACGAGCCAGTCGTTGGTGTGCTGGCCGAGGAAATCAAACCTCTGGGCATCCAGCTGAACCGTTCCTGCCGTGTTTAGGTAAGCACCTGAGCGAGCATCGCCAGCGTAGGAACTCTGCATTAGTTGGGTCGAGTAGACTGCCACCCCTGTACCCAAATTGATGCCGTTCGCACGGGACCCCGCCGACGTGCTCTGGGCAAAGGAGGAGCAATTCGCCGTGGTCGCTGTCGGGAACGATGTGGATGCCCCGGTACAAGCCACGGCATCGCGAATTTCCCGCCCGGTGGTCAAATCATAAGTGATCGTGGTGTAGCCCGAGGTTTGATTGGACGTTGATCCGAAATTGAACGAAACCTCCGTGTAGGAGTTGTTATTCAAACCGTACGCGTCTTGGAGCATCGTCCACACAACGTTTGCCCCTTTGATTGCCAC
>CAITMP010000056.1 GCA_903893525.1 uncultured Acidobacteriia bacterium
AGCCCACAATCGACTTGGAATGGTAGATCATGATCTTAGCCACGCCCCCGGGCCGAAGAACCCGGTGTGCTTCGCGGATGGCCCGCGCCGTGTCCGGAGAGTGGTGCAGGACGCCGTAGGAATATACGATGTCGAAGGAATTGTCCGCAAACGGCAGGTTCTCGGCATCTGCCACGCGAAGTTCGGAGGTCAGCCCGTACAAAGCGAGCCGGGCCTGCGTGAATTCGATAGCCCGGTCGGTGAGGTCAACCCCTGTGAGCGACCTCGGCCCAGCCTTGGCCCATTCCAGATGATCCGCTCCCATACCGACGCCGATTTCGAGAACATCCCGCCCCTAAAGGATAGTTGGCAAACGGCTTCAGGTAGGGCTCCAGCTGGTAACGGGCCTCAGCCTGTGTCTCCAATCGGGCTCTGAGGTCTGCGCCTTCGGCGTAAACCTCACCGCACGATTTCGCGTTCCAGAATTCCCGGACCGATTCTTTCAGGTTTGCGAGGTCGCTGATGGCGTGCTCCGGACGGGCGTTAGTAGGTGGCGCGACCACCGCTGGCGTCGTAGCACTGTGCTGTGACGAACGAGCAATCCGGGCTGGCCAGGAATTGCACAACCGCGGCAATCTCGTCCGGTTCGCCGGTTCGGCGCATCGGGATCTTGTCGGTCATGTAGGAGACCTGCTGGGGCGTCAGTTGCTCCAGAATCTTGGTCCGGACTACAGCTGGAGAAACCGCGTTGACGCAAATTCCATCCGTGGCAACTTCTTTACCCAAAGACTTGGTCAGACCAATCACCGCCGCCTTGCTGGCCGAATAGGCAATCATGTTCGGGTTGCCTTCCTTGCCTGCAATTGAAGCGATGTTCACGATCCGGCCGTACTTGTTTTCCTTCATGTGCGGGACCACGGCCCTGCACACGTAAAACACGCCTTGGACGTTTATCGCCATCACCCGTGCGAACTCCGCGTCCGTCTGGTCCTGAATGGGGGCCGCCTTGCCGGCAATGCCCGCATTATTGACTGCAATGTGGATCCTGCCCGATTTAGCCAAGACTTGAGCCACAGCTGAATCCACCGATGTCGAATCCGAGACATCCATCTTGACCGCGTATGAGCCATTGCCCAAGGTTGCGGCGGTGGCGGTTGCGGCGTCCAAATCCAAATCGGCGATAACGACGCAGGCGCCGGCACCTGCGAGGCGTTTGGATATCGCCTCGCCGATGCCGGCGGCTCCGCCGGTTACAATCGCCGTCTGACCAGTAAGATCGAACGGCATGATATTAGTCCTGGCGGTTGACGTTGACCGTGATCTCGATGGAGACCTCGCGGTGCAACTTGACCGTGACCTTGTGCTCGCCCAGCGTACGGATGGGCTCCTCCAAGTGGATCTTGCGGCGGTCGAGCGTGTAGCCCTGGGCTGCGAGAATGTCGGCCAAGTCGGCTGCCGTTACGGAGCCGAAGAGGTGGTCGGTTTCGCCGGCCTTGCGCGATACGTTGATGGACAAGGCCTTGAGCAGTTCGCCCAATGCCTCGGCCTCGCTGGCGAGCTTGGCTTCCTTGCGGAGGTACGACTGGCGTTCCTGCTCGACGATCTTGCGGTTCGAGTCGGTTGCCAGTACGGCCTTGCGTTGCGGCAGCAGATAGTTGCGTGCGTATCCGTTGGCGACCTTCACAACATCGCCGCGGATTCCGAGCTTTTCGATTTCTTCCCGAAGAATGATTTCCATGGTGTGTTCCTAGTTCTCCCTTCGGTTAGACGGCGGCCGCGAAAGGCAGCAAGGCGATGTTGCGGGCCTTGAAGATCGCGTCCGTCAGACGGCGCTGGTGCGGGGCACAAACACCGGAAATGCGGCGGGGAACAATCTTCCCGCGCTCGGCAATGAAGGCCTGGAGGGTCTTCATGTCCTTGTAGTTGATGTCGTCAATCCGCTCGACGCAGAACCGGCAAACCTTCTTGCGCCGGAAATATGCCTTCTTGCCTACGGCCGCTGCCTTGTCCCCGCCAGTGGGGCGCTGCGATGCCGCGATGGGTCTTCCACCTTTTTGTTCAGCCATTGTGGTGTGTCCTTATGCGATTTCGTGTTGGATGCAGTGCGGCTTATTCTGCCGCCGGGGTGGTTTCGACTGCTGCCGGGGCTGCGGCTTCCACAGGTGCGGCTTCGGCGACGGGAGCCACGACAGCGGGAGCCGGACCGGGGGCCGGGTGGGCCGGAATTGCGGGCACCGGTGCTCCGGGAGCGGCATGCGAGCCTTCCCCGCCCAGCATGGCCTGCGCCAGCGACGGCTGCACAACCTGGGGCTGCGGACGACGGTGGGCGCGCTTCTCGCGTTCCTTCTGCCGTTTTGCCAACCGCTTCAAATCCTCGTCGATGCGGACCGTCAGGAACTTGATGATGGAGTCCTGCACGCGCAAACGGCGTTCGAATTCCTTGACGACCGAGGGTTCGGTGGTGAACTGCACCAGCACGAAGTAGCCTTCACGGTTCTTTTCCACGCGGTAGGCCAGCTTGCGCTTACCCCACTTGTCCACTTTGTCGACCACGCCGCCTGCGGCGACGATCTGCTTGGACATTGTCTCGATCAAAAGATCGATGTCCTCTTCCGTTGCATCGGGTTTCACGATGAACAGATTTTCGTAGATTCTCTTCATTTACCTGGCTATGCCTCTGGGTTTTCAACCCTGGTTTAACCCTTGCCGGTTGGATCCGGCGGGGTAGAGCTCCGGGCGCGACCGTTGAAACGTGTCATGGACTTTTCGACGCCCTCGGCTATTACGGATTCCGTAGCATCGGCGGCTAGACCGACCAACTCCTCCAAAGTTTCGTTCTGTCGCCGGGAAAAGCGCGACAACAAATAATCCGCCCCGCTCTCGAGCGGATGGCCGGGATGCACCCCCAGCCGGATCCTTGGGAACTCCTGGGTTCCCAGCTTGGCGATCACGTCCTTGACCCCGTTGTGTCCCGCCGCCGAACCGCTCGGCCGAATCCTCAACTGTCCCCACGGAAGACTCAACTCGTCGTAAACGAGGATCAAATCCGCAGCCGTGACACCGTTTTTCTGCATCAGCGGCTTCACTGCCACACCGCTGAGATTCATGAAGGTCTGGGGCTGGGCCAAAACCACGGGTTTGCCCGCAATCATCCCCTGTCCCAGCAACGCTTGGCACTCCTTGCGCGTCATCCGAATCGAATGGCGCGCAGCGAGTAAGTCCACAACAAGGAACCCCAGGTTGTGGGGCGTTGCCGCATACTGTTCACCCGGATTGCCGAGACCGGCCACAAGGAACATTGCCTGCAACGCCTCCCGAATCCTGGCAGTCCGACTACTTCTTCTTGGCCGGAGCAGCCGCAGCCTTGGCCGGAGCCTTGGCAGCCTTTGCCGCTTCCTTCTTGCCCTTCTTGGTGGGCGCGGCCTCTTCGACCACAACCGCTTCTTCCTTCGGAGCGATCACGTGGGCGATCATCGATTCGCCGGGGGTGAGGATCTTGACGCCGGGCTTCAGCGGCAGGTCCGAAACGCGGATCGTGCCGTTCACCATCAGGTCCGTCACATCCACCGCGTAATCGTTCGGGATGTCGTCCGGGATGCACTCGATTTCCACTTGGCGCGTGATCACGTCCAAGGAACCGCCCTGCTGCTTCACGCCCTTCGACTCGCCCGAAACGTGCACGGGGATCGCGACCTTCAGCTTCCGGGTCAGATCGATCCGGCGGAAATCGACGTGCAGCAAGTTGCCCTTGATCGGGTCGTAGCTTTCGTCGGAAACGATGACCGGGGTCCGCTCAATGCCTTCCACTTCGACGTCGAAGATGGAATTGTGGCCCGTCTTGCTGCGAAGGATCTTGAGGACG
>CAITMP010000057.1 GCA_903893525.1 uncultured Acidobacteriia bacterium
AAACTGTCGGAGCGATTTGGCATCGTTGCGGGCACCCCAGATCTCAAGTGGATCCCAACCGGCTTCGGCCCGGAAGGCGGCCCGGGCATCGGCGTTCATAGGAGTAAATCGGGCAGGATTCCCCGCCCCCTCCAACGATTCGAAGTAGAGCTCCGCGAGGTTGACTCCGTCCCAGTCAAATCGGCCAATCATCTGCTGCAAGCCGGTCCGGATCGCCGCGACACAATCGCGGTTCTGGAGATTCATGAGCTTGCGCCAGTCGAGTTGGGCATCCTGCTGGACGGCAGTTTTCTCCCTCCATTCAGGATGGGCGGCCCAAAACCCCTCGCTGACATGGGGCAGCTCCACCCATGCATAGACGAGGACGCCGTGCCGGTGGCAGGCCTCGATCAAGCGTTTCAGGTATTCGTTACGGTCCGGAGAGGGATCGTAGAAATGCCATGACGCCACGTGAAGGGCGGAAATTCCCGCCTGCCGCCAACGGGTGGCGAGGTAGTCGAGGTCGGCGCGGGTCCGGTAGGAATAGTCGAAAAACGCCCACAGTTGGGAAGACCGGAACGCGGGCTCAAAGCCCAAGCCCGCCAAGGACTGCATCAAATATGGAAAGTGCTCGTAGCCAGTATTCCCCGGTCCGGTGGCGACCCAAAGGACGGCACCCGCACCCAACTTCTGGCCGGCGACCACCGGTGCACCCGACCAGCGCTCCTTGGCAAAGATGGTGGCACCCGCCGGAACGTCCATGTGCGGTATCTCGATGCTTTTCTCCCAGATCACCGGGAGCGTTGGGTTGTGGACGTCCACCAAGTGGAGCGTCGGCACTGTGCCGGTACCGGGCCTGAAGCCGAAGCTGGCGGCCAACGGCGACGAGCCTTCGAGAATGAGGGCCGCGCCGCCGCGGACTTTGGCCATCCAGTCGGCGGCGGCGGGCGTGTTGGGTGGGGCGACGAAAATATCCGCCGTGGTTGCGGGACCGGCAATATGTCCGACCGAGGAGAGAACTGCGGGCCAAGAGCCGGTCTGGGGGCCGAGCACGGCGAATGTTCCGCCGAAACAGGCCATTCTGAGGAGCGGCAACAAAAGGGCAATTGTTGCCTTCAGCGGCGCGGAAGTTTTCGGCACCCGCCCACGGAGGTTGAGACTATTTCGTAAACGCATACCATACACCTGCTCGGAAATCGTTGAAGTTGGGACGGCGCGGATTGCCCTCGTTGCGGAGATAGACTCCGTGGTTGACATTCAGGGTAACGGCGACAGACGGCGGCAGTCCGGGAGGATGGAAGCGGAACCCCGGGCCGGTTTCCGTGAAGTTCGCCCAGTACTGGCCTTGCGCGTCGAAAGTCAGATTGCCACCCCAGAAAAGCTGCGTCTTCCAGCCTCCGAGCACGGAGGTGTAGCCCACCTTGTTCTGGGTATAGTTGATCCAGTCGCGACCGAAGTGGGAGATGAAGACACTGTCAGCTGTAGTCTCGACAAACAGGCCGCCACTCTCCGCAGCCAAGGAAGCTCCCCGCGTCTTGGAATAGGTGATACCTCCACGGAGGTCGGTCCACTGGTTGCCGTTCAGATAGACCACAGCGCGGCCAGCCTCGAACCAACCCATCGCACCGTGCCACTGCTTGGTTGCAACTCCGGCGGCGACAACGAAGGCGGATTCCGACAGGCTCTGCGAATTTGGACCAGACACAGTGGTACGCCGTACGTCCCCAACCATGCGCAGGGACAGATAAGGGCGGAAGGGTGCCGATCCGACGCGCAGCTCGGCCTTGGCCTGACCATAGCCGAAAATATCGCTCCATCGGGACGAATAGAGGGGGTAGAGCCAGACGGTCGTCCGAATCCGCTGGACGTTTGGCTTCAAGCTTTTGAATGCTCTTTTGGCCTCGGCTGCAATCCTGGGGTCCGAACTTCGTCCCGCGACATTGAACCAACGGACAGCCTCGACGTCGTTGTGCAGCATGTTGTTGGTCCAAGCCAGCTTGAGCACAACATCGGAATCGACAGGATTGGCTTCGTGCGCTTGGGTGTAAAGGCGCAGCGCGTCCTTCAGAAACCCGGCGTTGTAGCTGCGCTCGGCCAGAATTCGGGGGTCGAGGGCAGATTCAGGAGCCGCGCGCTCGACCAGAACCAGCGGCATGTGGAGTGCCATTCTAACGCGGTTGGCAGCTACCGGATCGCCACGGGCCAAAACCTGTTTGAGCAATGGCATCGCGGATGACTCGCGCTTGTCCGCCAAGAAGAGCATCCCCAGTTGTGCCGAAGCGAGGTAGTCGTCGGGATGGGCGTCGACTACGGTCTGGAACTCCCTGACGGCTTCGGCCTTGTTCGCTGCATCCTTTTCCGACATGCTCAGCAGCAGGTATCCGAGCTCCTTGCGCAGGGTGGCGTTTTCCGGATCCAGCTCGAGCGCATTTCGAAATTCGTAAACATATGGATAGCGGACCGGCAATTGCTCCCGCGCCAGTTCAGAGGCCCGCGGCTCCCCGCCCCGGGACGCCGCCAACAAGGCAGACATCGCGCCTTCGGCATTGCCACGAGCTTTTTCGGCCCGAGCCAATTCGAGCAGGACCGACTTGCGCTCCTGCAGCAAACGGAACGCCGCCCGGTAATTGGCTGCCGCAAGATCCAACTCGTCACGCTGCTCGGCTAGCTGGGCTAGTTCATAGTGGGCGCTGAAGGTGGGCTTGGAGGAAGCGAGCGCCTGCTTCCAACGGGTGATGCCGTCGCGCAGAGGGTCGTCCACATTCCGGAAGGCTTGGGCAGCCGTCGCTTGGTCGCTGGCGTCGGGTGAAGTATCACGGACACGCTGGAAGATGCGGCGGGCCTCAGCTTTGCGGGCAGGGGCATCGTCGCGGGCCTCGTAGCAGAGAAACGCGTACTCCAGGGCGACGTGGAAATCGGCGGGGTCGATGCGGGTCGCTTCTCCGAACTGGTCGCGGGCAGTATCGGTCTCCCCGGCTTTCAGAAGAGTGTAGGCGAGGTTCTTGCGGATATCGGCGCGCTTGGGAGAGATTTCCGCCGCCTGCTGAAAGAACCGGATGGCAGCATCGTAGTCTTTGGTGCGCAGGGCGGAGAACGCTTTGTCCAGCGGCTCCCATGCGGGATCCGGAACCTGTGCGAACACTGCGGTAACGCACAGGAAAAGCGACGCAAGTCGAATGGCCTGTTCCTAGGGATATAGTGGCGCGCGCCATGTTTTTTCTCAGGATTTTTTCGTTACCGACCTTTACTCTGTAAACCGTTGTGAACGTTGGACTAAGGGCGTAACAAGCGATGGGGTGCGAGCGTACTTACATGCAGAGGGCAGCGCGGCAAGGCCGACAGCCACCCCTTACAAGAACAGAAAGAAGGTCGACTCAAATGAAAAACGCAATCTTGCGCTTCGGGCGGACGTGTGTCTCCACGGTGGTTGCCGCAGGGCTTTCCTCGGGCCCGGGCATTGCCACGGCCCTACTCCCGGCAGCTCTGATGGTGCAATCGTTGATGCCGGTGGCCGCGTATGCGGGATCGGTCAATCCGGTCACTATCACGATCCCGCACGCGGTCGTGGTTGGGTCCGTCACACTGCCTCAAGGCACCTACGTGCTCGACAGCGTTGACATGGGAAGTGGCGTGGAGTACTTTGTGGTTCGCGGCGAGCACGGAGCCATCGCGACCTTGCAGGCGTTCAAGAGGGATGTGGATGCGGCGGAAAAGACCGAGATCGTATTCGACCTGAACGGTGCCGACTGGCACTTCGACAAGCTGCTGATCAAGGGCGACGCAGTCAGCTACGTGTTCCAGAACTCCAAGTAACGGAGCACTACCGTTTCTTTTGGGCTTCGATAAGAATCGGCGCGAAGGAAATCACGACGACGGCTAGGACAACCTTTTCGAAGTTGTGCTGGACAAACGGGATTTGGCCCAGCTTGTACCCCAACGTCGTCATGAAGGCGATCCAGAAAATACCACCGAACAGGCTAAAAAACAGGAACCGGCCATAGTCCATTCGGGCCACGCCCGCGATGAACGGCGTGCAGGTTCTGACAATCGGCACGAAGCGCGCGTACACCAGTGCGCGCGCTCCGTACTTTTGGTAGAAATCCTGGGTCCGTTGCAGATGGTCGGGGTGGAAGAAGCGGGATTTCGGCTTGTTGAAGATCCTCGGCCCCGCTTGGCGTCCAAGGAAATATCCCACATTGTCGCCAACGATGGCGGCAACCATCAACATCGCTGCCAGCAAGTACAAATCGATGCTGGCTGCACCGCCCGCCATGCCAACACTGAACAGAAGTGAATCACCCGGCAGGAAGAAACCGACGAGGAGCCCTGTCTCGGCAAACACGATGCCGCACAGCCCAGCCAGACCCAAAGGGCTGGAGAGGAGCGAGCGGACCATTGCCAAAAGCCGCTCCGCATTATACAGCGACTTCAGGAATTCGAGAATGGGCTCCATGTCGACCTAGCTGCGCTTGTAATTGGCAACGAGCCGCTGGATCACGTCCTCGTGAATCTTCAGCGTCTTGTCGGCCTTCAAGCGCTCCTTCAAACCGTCCTGGAACAATTGGGCACGGTCACGGGCCTTCTTTTGGCGGATTTCGCCCCGGATCGAATCGGTCTGTGAAGCCAGAGTGGCCACGTCGGCCGGAGTCTTGGTCAGGATCTTGGCGATCAGGCGGCCACCATTGACGGTAGAAGGACCCAGCAGAGCATTCACCGGCTTGGTGAATACATCCGGAATGCTGGAAGCGGTCCCGACCGTCTCAATGGCACCCTGGCGGTCCACGTCCGCCGAAGTCTTCACTTCTATCTTGAGTTCCTTGCCGGCCTTCTCCAGATCGCCGTTGTACTGCTGCGCCTTGGACATGAGCAGCGTGGACTTGTCCTGCAGCAGGTTGTTCAATTTCTCCTGCCCGGCGCGGGTCTTAGCTTCGCCGCGGGCCTCGTCGTAGGAAGCCGGATGGGCTGCCTGGACGTCGGTCACCGACGCGATCACGGCGCGACCGTCCTGCAGAACCACCGGGCCGGCCATCGCCTCACCCTTGCGCAGGGCGGCGACCAAGTCATTGAATTCCTTGTTGACACCGACGCCAGGAATGGGATCGCCGGTCTGGATATTTTCGGCCTTGACCACCGTGGTTCCAACGGCCTCGGCGGCCTTTTCGGGATGGAGCGGATCCTTGCGGAGTTCGGCGGTTGCCTTGTCTGCGAGCGACTGCAGCTGCTGGCTGGCCATGCGCTTCTGGTAATCCACAATGATCTGGCCCTTGACTTCGTCCAAGGGTTGGAGGTGCGCCTGTTCGTGCGCCTCGACCTGCAGAATGTGGTAGCCGTACGTGGTCTTCACCAAACCGCTGGTCTCACCAACCTTCAGAGCGAAACCGGCCTTTTCGAATTCGGGAACCATTTGCCCGCGAACCATCCAACCAACCTCGCCGCCCTGGTCCTTGGAACCGGGATCTTCTGAATTTTCCTTGGCGAGTTTGGCAAAATCGGCGCCGCCTTGGATTTGCTTGAGGAGCGCCTCGGCCTTGGGCTTCACCGTTGCATCGTTGGAGGCGTCGGCCTTCAGGAGGATGTGACGGGCTTTGACGCGCTCTGCAACTTGGAAATCGTTGCGACGGTTGTTGTATTCGGACTGGACCTGTGCGTCGGACGGCATGTTGGCTGCGCCGATCCGGGCGGGATCGAGCACGATGACGCCGAAACTTTTCTTTTCCGCGGTGCGGAACTCGGCCTGGTGCTTGTCATAGTAAGCCTTCACCTCGGCCTCGGTGGGCTCGCCCTCGGATTGGAAGCGCGTGGTGGTGAGGAAGGCGTACTGGATCTTCACCTTTTCGTTGCGGCGCTTGAACTCGTCCTCGATTTCCTTCGGGGTTACGATGACACCCTGGGAAATCACTTGCTCCAACTTGTTCACGATCACTTGGCGGGCGGTGCTCTCGCGGAGGGAAGCGAAGGTCAGGCCTTCGGCCTGCAGCATCGCGTTCAGCGTGGCCGAATCGACCTTGCCGTCCTTCACCAACTGCGCGGGAAGGGAGTCGATTATGGCGGTATCGGTCTCCTCGTTGCCGGCGCGGATGCCGAGACGACCGGCCTCATAGGCCATAACCCGCTCGTTGACCATCTGGTTGACGATCTGGGGGACGTAAATCGAGAGCAGCTCGGGCGGAAGCTGGCGGCTGCGGGTCATGTTCTGGATGGCCTTGTTGACCTCCTGGGCAGTGATTTCCTCCTTGCCCACTTGAGCGACGATGGTTTTCTCGTCGGCACTGGCACCGGAGGAACCGGCACCGGAACCGGGGATCAAATAGGTCACCATCGACACGGCGACCAAGCCGAGCATGACGGTCAGAAGGGCGCGTACAGCCTTGTCTCGGCTGCGGAACAGGTCAAACATTGTTAGGGAAGTCTCCTCGACGAAAGCGAATCCTTAATTATAGCGCGGGACTGTTGGAGGCCGGATGTTTCAGGTGCGTGCCATTCCGGTTGGGGTCGGCAGCGGATTGCGGGCCCGGATGCGGGGAAACCGCCCGTAGTCCCGATCGCAGGTCCAAATCTCTTGGACGCCGGCGGCGGCACAAACGGCGGCGACACGGGCATCGTGCACGACCGGCCCGGCAACCTTGCCGATTGAGGCAATGGCGCGGAAGGTTTCGAAATAGCCGTCCACTTCGCCCAGCATCCGCAAGGATGGACTCTCCAGCCAATATTCCACTTGAAGCAGCGCGTCATTCAATGGCGTTGGAGGCTTGTAAATGCGGGGGTGTGTGACGATTCCGACGAACTCGTGGATACAAGACCATGCAATAGCCCAAGGCTGCATTCCCTCGGCCAAACCGCGAATCGTCTCGCGGGCCGCAAGATGCCAGGGCGAATCACTCCGCACGGAGTAAACCAGTAGGTTTGTGTCCACCGCGATCATCCGCCGTGCCCCTCATAAGCCAAGGAGCGGATGGTTGCCCAATCGTCCTCGCACACCAATCCCTCCCCGACTGTCGTCACGGTCTTCAGTCGGAATTTCGCGACCGGAACCGTACGCCCCGAAACTACGATGCGAAGGCCACGCTCCACCACCTCCCGCAAAGGAATTCCCTCCCGTGCCGCGAAAATCCGCGCTTCGCGGAAAAGCGCGTCCGGTATCTCTACCGTGGTTTTCATGGAGCCATATTACCATAAATACGGCACGGAAATATGGGCCTATCCCAATGCCCTTACCGGCAGCACGCCCCGAATCGTGAGCCCGGAATTTTCCGCCAGAATCTTTGTCCGGTTTTCCGAGCGGATCCCGCTAACCAATTCAGAGGACAATCATGAACCTTCAAATCGCAAAGATCGTTTTCGGCGCCGCCGCTCTCAGCCTCACGTGCCAAGCTGGATTAATCAAGGGGGACTTCCTGACACCTGGCGACGGCCAACTGATCACCGACACGTCCACCCATCTTCAATGGCTGACGCCGAAGTACACGACGCGCGAAACCTGGAACGACGCAGCCATCCAGAACTTGGAGACCGGCTACGGCTTCCGGTATGCGTCGTATGCCGAAGCGAAATCCATGATCGACAACAACTTCAACAACCCGCCGGAGATCTCCTTTGTAAATGGACAGGATGTCGGCCAGACCGCTGCGGGGTATTCCGACGCGCAATCCTTCTTCAACATCTTCGGCATCAACGAAAACACTTATTGTGAAGGGACAACGCCGCCGGGGCCCTGTCCGAGGACCGCGGGTCTTACGGCGGACGGAGCCGCAATCAGCGGCTACGATAGCAACGACGATCCAATCTACTCGAGCCACTACGCGATCGGCATAATTGAACTGAGCAACCTCGGGGGTCTGATTGGACACAACGCTTGGCCGGACAGCTTGAGCGACGGACAGATGGGGAGCTTTCTCGTCCGCACGGAGGGCCAGACGGGCGTAGCACCCGAGCCGGGTAGCGCCGGGTTGCTGGTTATTGGGAGTGCGGTATTCGGCTTGCTGTCAAGGACAGGTCGCTTCAGGTGGTCGCTATCAAAGGCCGATACCAATCCGAAATTGGATTAGATCGACGAATGTCGACAAGGGGTGGCCGCGTCCCGGCGGCCATCCCTTGGATATCCAAATTTGTTTGCGCCGGAGGCACCAAGCCGCAAGTCATTGATTTGACACACTCCTGTAATCCCCAGTTAGCTTCCAGCCGATACGCTGGATCATGCGTCTTAGAGTTCTCTCTGCATTTCTTGCACTCAGCGCACCGCTTTTTGCCCAGTTTGACACGGCCACGGTCCTCGGAACCATCCACGACCCCTCCGGCAACGTCGTCACAACCGCAAAAGTGGTGCTTTCGAACACCGCCGACGGCACGCAGCAAAACGCGTCCACCGATTCGGAAGGCAACTATCAATTCCTCAAAGTCCGGATCGGGACCTATACATTGAAGGCCGAGGCCAGCGGATTCAAGGCCGCGCAGGCCGCGAAGTTTGAAGTCCGGGTAAATGCCCGCCAGCGCGTCGATTTGACGCTCGAAGTTGGCGCCGTCACCGAAAGCGTCACCGTGTCGGGTGCCGCCGCCGTCCTCGAAACCGATTCGAGCGACCGTGGCCAGGTCGTTGCAACCCGGCAGATCCTGGACCTGCCCCTCAACGGGCGCTCCTATGCCGATTTGACCTTGCTTTCACCCGGCGTCCGCAAGTCGGTCCTCGAAGACGGGTCGATCACCAGCCGCGACGCGTCCTACAACGTCAATGGCCAGCGCAGCGCCTTCAACAACTTCGTGCTCGACGGCGTGGACAACAACGCCTACGGCACCAGCAACCAGGGCTTCTCCAACCAGATCGTCCAAGTGAGTCCGGACGCGGTTTCCGAATACCGCGTCGCCACCGACAACTACAGCGCCGAATACGGGCGCGCGTCCGGTGCGGTCATCAACGCCACCATCCGCAGCGGCACCAACAGCTACCACGGCAGCATCTGGGAATTCGTCCGCAACACGGAATTGAACGCGGTCGGATTCTTCAAGCCGCTGGGCGGCGTCAAGCCCGTGTTCCAGCAGAACCAGTTCGGTGCCACCGGCGGCGGACGCATCATCCGCGACAAGCTGTTCTTCTTTGTGGACTACGAAGGACTGCGTCGCGTGCAGCGCTCGCTGACGTTCGCCACCATCCCGGTGAAGGCTTCGAATCTCGGCACTGCGGTCAAGAACCCGTACACGGGTGCCATCTACTCCGACGGCGTCATCCCGCAGTCGGTCAGCTCGGCCTTTGCCCGCGCGGTGCTGGCAGCTCTGCCGGACCCGAATGTGGCGGGTATCAGCAACAACTTCCAGTCGCTGCCCCGCGCGTCGATCAATGACAACAAGGGTGACTGGAAGATCGACTACATCCCCAACCAGAAGCTGACCGCCTTTGCCCGGTACAGCCACCGCGAATCCAACCTCTATGTTCCCGGCAATATTCCGGGCGTGGCGGGCGGCAACAACAACGGCAACGTGCACCAGTTCAACCAACAGATCGCCGCGGGCGCAACCTACAGCATCAGCCCGACCTCGCTGGTGGAAGGCCGGCTCGGCATCTCCTGGTTCGACGGCGGCAAGACGCCGATCGGCCAGGATGTCCCGAGCCTCCTGACCCAGTACGGCATCGGCGGCCTGCCCACCGATCCGATCGTGGTCAGCGCCCTGAACAGCCAGAGCGTTAGCGGCTACTCGCAGTTCGGCCGCCAGGGCTCCAATCCGCAATTCCAGAACCCTTTCGTGGTCAACCCCAAGATCAACTACTCCCGCTACATGGGCCGACACACCTTGAAGATGGGCTACGAATACCAGGACATCACGACAACCATCGACGACTTCAACCCCGTCTATGGCCAGGACACCTACAACGGCCTCTTCTCGAATCCCGGAGTGGCATCGCCGACGACCGCCCAGCGCCTGGCCTACTCGCTTGCCGATTTCCTCGTTGGCGCGCGCGATAGCTACAGCCTCAACAACTTCGTCATCATCGACCTGAAGCAGAAGATGCACTTCGCCTACCTGCAGGACGACTTCAAGGTGAGCCCGAAGCTCACCCTGAACTTGGGCATCCGCTACGAGTTTGCGACCCCGCAGTGGGTGGCCGACAACCGGCTTGCCAACTTCGACCCGACGACCAAGACCCTCATCCAAGCCAAGAGCGGCAGCCTTTACGACCGTTCGTTGGTAAACCCCCGGCTGAATGACTGGGCCCCCCGGCTCGGCTTCGCGTACCGCGCCATGGCCAAGACCGTCTTCCGCGGCGGCTACGGTGTCTCGTGGATCCACTTCAACCGGCTGGGCGGCGAAAATCTGCTGGCCTACAACGGCCCAAACATCGTCAGCGCGACGTTCAGCCAGAGCCCGTCCAACTTGGCGCTCTGCGCCTCGGCCAGCGCCGCCAGCGGCACCTGCTTCCGCCCGACGCAGTTGGGCTATCCGGCAAACTTCGCGGTTCCGGCTACGTTCAATCCGCTCAACGCACAGGCCCGCTACATTCCCAAGGACAATCCGGACGGCTATGTACAGAGCTGGCACGTCAACATCCAGCGTGAAATCACGCCGACACTGGTGTTCGACATCGCGTACGTGGGCAGCCATGGGGAACACCTCATGGTCCTCGGCGACCAGAACCAGGCGGTTCCCAATCAGCTGGGACAAAATCTCTCGCTCCAGGCGCGCCGCCCGATCTCGAACTTCAACGCGATCGAGGTAGCCACCGGCCTCGGTTTCACCAACTACCACTCGCTGCAGATGAAGTTGGAAAAGCGCTACTCGAACGGCCTCTACATCCTCAACTCCTTCACCTTCTCCAAGGCGATGGACAACGCGTCGGGCCACTTGGAAGCCACGGGCGGCGACAACTCACGCGTGAATCTGGCCGACTTGAAGAATGAACGGGGCCTATCGAGCTACAACCAGCCCTTCAACAACACGCTGGCATTGGTGTACGACCTGCCGTTCGGCAAGGGGCGCAAGTACCTGGGCTCGGCGAACATCGCGGTTGACACATTGCTTGGCGGCTGGCAGTTGAGCACCATTACGACGGCCACCTCCGGCCTGCCTGTGAACCTCAGCTACAGCCCGAGTTCGCAATTCCAGGTCAGCGGCCTGCCCACGTACCGCCCGAACCTCCTTGGCGACCCGTACACGGCGGGCGGCGGTCCCACCAACTACCTCAACCCGGCCAACGTGGCATTGCCGACCGACTACACGCATCCCGTCGGAAGCGCCGGTCGGAACGTGGTGCGCGGCCCCGGCATCCTGCAGTCCGACCTCGCGATGCACAAGCAGGTCCGGCTGTGGAGTGAATCCTCGAAGCTGGAATTTCGTGCGGAAGTGTTCAACTTCCTGAACCGGACCAATTTCGGCACCCCGGACGGCAACAGGAGCAACGGCAGTTTCGGGACCATCACCGGTCTCTCGACACCGGCGCGGCAACTACAGTTCGGCGTGAAGATTTACTACTAACCGAAGACGGCAAAGATCGTCTGAATCGGTGTGGCGGCGGGGTGGCTCTTCGGAGCCACCCCGCCGTTTTTCGTTTCGGGGCCAAAAACCGGTAAGATTGGACCATGCGCAGCTTGGGGAGATTCATCCTAGTCTTGGCAGGCCTGTCGGGTCTTTGCCACGGCTTGACTCCCGACCAGTGGCGCGAGGATCTCCAAGCCCTTGCCGCCCGGTTGCCTGCGTCGAACCCCAACTTTTTTGCCCACGCCTCCCGAACCGAATTCAATGCAGCTATCGACCGCCTCGGGACCGAAATCCCGGACCTGAACGACGGCCAGATCGTCACACGCATGGCACAGCTGGTGGCGATGGCCGCCGATGGACACACCAGCCTGCCGCTGACCCAACCCGCAGCCAAATTCCACGCTTTCCCACTGACGCTGTACTGGTTTCAGGAGGGCATCTACGCGACCGGCGCGGTGTCATCGACGGCCCTGCCCGCATTGGGGAAGCGGCTGGTGAGAATCGAGAACACCCCGGTTGAGGAAGCTGCGGCGTTGGTGGCAATAGCCATTTCGCACGACACGGACCAGTGGGTGCGGTTCACGGCTCCAACATACTTGGTGCTTCCAGAGGTGCTGGTCTCGGTCGGCATCATCCCGGACGTCAACATGGCACGCTTTACATTCGACAACGGCGATGGAACCGAGGTGACCCTGGAATTGACACCCATTGCGCTTGGGAGTCCGACGGCTTTCAAGACACCCCATCCAGCCTTCCCGAACCAGCCACTCTACCAGAGGAATTCGAACTTCTACTACTGGGCGCAGTATCTCCCGGAATCCTCGGCCCTGTACATCAAGTACAACAAGTGCGCCGAGGACCCGACACTGCCCTTCGGAGTATTTGTCGCCGGTGTCCTCGACTTGATCGACACCAAGCCTGTCCTGCGGATCATTTTCGACCTGCGCAACAACGAGGGCGGAAACACGGCTGTTATTACCCCGCTGCTCAACGGGCTGCAAGTACGGCGGCAACGGGGAATCCTTGCCCCCGGTGTGGTCGCGGTTGCCATCATCGGCAGGGAGACGTTTTCGTCCGGGGTGCTGAACGCATACGACTTGAAAAATAACGGAACAACCTTGGTGGGGGAGGTGGCGGGGTGGAATCCGAATGGATATGGCGAGGTCGGCTCGTTCGTGCTTCCCAACTCGTCCTTGACCATCAGTTATTCGAAACGGAAGTTCAATTTGCCGGGTGTCGGGTCGGTGCTTGCGCCCGATGTTCCGGTTGAAGTCAAATGGAGCGACTACGCGACCGAGCGGGATCTGCTTCTGGAAGCTGCACTGAACGTCCAACCCTGACCTAGTTCTTTCGGCACGTCGCCCGAGCCCAGCAACCCCACGGCAAGGCCGCCGTCCGCCATTTCATCACGGCTGAAAAACTTTCGTTGGCCGTGTCCGATTTCCCGCAGTCTTCTTGTTTCCTAATTAGGGCACGGTGAGCCAGCCGATGGACAGCGGCCCTAAGAGTCAGAAGAAAAGGAAATTGCCATGACGACCAACAACAAAACGACGAGGCGTCTGCCCAAGTCGAGCTTCCGCCACGCCGCCACTGCCGCGGCCGCCCTCACTCTGCTGGCCAGCGCAACCGCCGCCCACGCCGGTCAAATACTGCTTGTCAACGCCATTGACCAGGTGAATGGCGGCATCGCGACGTACCGGTACGCCGCGGACGGGTCGGGGAACTTCTCCGCGAGCTCCCGGACCTTGGTGACAACCGACCTGCGCAACAACAACTGGCTGGTGAACGGCCCGAGCACCGGGACAGTTCCCTACCTCTGGGAAACCGACGCCTACGGTGGGATCAAGCGCTACAGCACCTCGGGCACCTCCCAGCAGTACGTCCAGGCAGCGGTTGGCTTTGCCAACAACCAGAGCCAGAGCGTGGAAGATTCTTCCGGGAACGCGTATGTCCGGATCTTCAGCAATTCATCGAGTGGCCACAACGGGGCCATTGAAAAGTTTGATACGTCGGTAACAGGTACCTTGCTCGTCGCCACTCAAGGTTCGGGCCTGGCCATCGGCCCGGACGGCAACATCTACCAAGCGAATTGGATACAAGGGAACCAGTCGACTGGCAGCATTGAAAAGTACTCCACCAGCGGTACGGACCTCGGACAGTTCGCCGCCTACTCGGGCAACACGCCCACCGAACTCGGGTTCGATAGCCACGGCGACCTCTTCGCCCTCATCGGCAACACCCGGATCGACGAATGGGGCCCCACGGGCTCGTACATCGGCACCTTCAAGAGCGGCCTTCCGAACACGCTGGGCGGCGGCCGCGCCCAGGACCCGAATTCCATGGCGATCGACGGCAACGACAACATCTGGCTCGCCCAAGGCTACGGCTCCCTGTACAAGATCAGCCCCACCGGCACAGTGACCAACTTCGACCTCTCCAACAGCGGGCTCGCCGCCTACTCGGTTGCGATCCTCAACACCGGGAACGCGGCACCGGAGCCCTCGACCGCACTACTGCTGGCGGGTGCCGGACTCCTCTTCGCCGGACGCGGCCGCAAGCTCGTCCATCGGTTCAACAAGAGCAGCCTTTAATCGGACAAACGAGGGCTGCCCCTCAACGATAGAGCCGGGCCCGGTGGACTATAACAAAGTCCACCGGGCCTATTTTTGCGATGCCTGGATTTGCCGAAGCAGGTTCGTCGCTTGGTCGCGGATGCCGGGGTCCGAGCCCGCCGCCGCACTCTGGAGGTGCGGAAGCGCTCCCCGCACGTGACCCGAGCCCAGCAACACGGCGGCAAGTCCAAAATGTGCCCGGGGGGATTCGGGAAGCACCCGCAAGGCCTCGCGGTAGTGGGGTGCGGCTTCCAAGATCTGCTGCCTCGCCATCAGCAGGTCTCCAAGAAGGAGGTGCGCATCCGCAAAGTTGGAATCCGCCTGCAATGCCGCCTCCAACTGGCGCTGGGCCTCGTCGATCAATCCAGTTTGACCCAGCAACATGGCGTAGTTGTAGCGGGTCGGCGCGTCGGCTGGCCGCAAGCGCAGCGCGGATTCAAATTCCTCCCGGGCCTGTTCAACCTTATTGAATCCCGACAGCAGTTCGGCCAAGTTCGCGTGGGCGTCGGCATAGGCCGGACGAATCCGGATTGCCTCACGGAATGAAGCCTCCGCTCCGGGCAGATCGCCGATCCCTTGCCGGATGATCCCCAAATTGTTGTGGGCCTCCGGCAACTCCGGGTCGACCGCAAGTGCCCTGCGAATCGCTGTGGCTGCCTCGGTGGATCGGCCCGAGGACTGGTACGAAAGCCCCAGTTCGTGCCAAGTCACAGCGCGCGCCGGATTCAACGCCGCCGCTCGATTCAGGACATACACGGATTCTGTACTCAGGTGGAACTTCCGCAATGCCGTCCCGAGCTTCTGCAAAGCATAGGCCGAGCGAGGATCCCGGCGAACGGCATCACGGAAAACGGGCAGGGCCTTCTCCAGTTCTCCGTTGTTTTGGAGCGCCTCGGCCAACTGCAGGTAGTACTCCGCCCGCTGCGGCTTGTATTTTTCGATCGCTGCCGCAAGCTGTCCGATGCCTACCACCAAGTTGCTCTGCTGGATCACCTGCGCCACGGCAAGGGTCAGTTCGTTCTCCGGCGTCTTTGGGAGCACTTCCGGGTAATAGGGAACCACTCGGCCCCGGTAGTGGTCCTCGTGCTCGGAACGCTCGGCTAGAAGGTCGCCAACCGGTTTTCGCCTCTGGATGAGATGGTCGGTGGCTGCCGCGTGGATTACGTCCTCGGTCCGGCGTTTGGGCATGTGGCATTCCACGCATGAGCCGGAAGCGACGTGCTTCCCCGCCGCCACCAGACGTTGGAAATCCCCTGCATGGCATTGCCGGCAAACAGCGGTATAGTGCCTGTCGGCATCCTCGCCGCGCGGAACATCGTGCGGATCGTGGCAAGTGGTGCAGGTCATTTTGCCCGCGCTCCTCAGAAAGCAAGCCGACTGCCGCAGCCGATAAACAGAACTGACGATCTCAAACTTGTCTGTTCGCCCCGCCTCGGGAGCATGGTCGAAATTGATCAGGAAGTCGCCCAGGGGCTCGCCCGGCTTGTATGAAAATGCAGGACGCTCAAACCGCTGCAGCGCGTTCGGGAGAGGAAAACTGGTGCTTTCCAAGTGGCAGACCATACAGCCTTCCAGCTGCCGCTCGGGACTGAGCCGGGCAGGATTCACAATCGCCCCCCGGATATCCTCCCGTTTTGCGCCCTTCGTCCCAGCCAACCGGACATGCGCTTCGCCGGAACCGTGGCAACGCTGGCAGTCGATGCCTTCGGGCAACGCCCCGGAGTAGACCGCGTCGGCAAACGGACGCTCGTTGCCAGCCGGGATCTTCGGATAGGCGTTGTGGCAGAACATGCAGTCGTACGTGATTGGGCGCCGGAAGCCGTCGTGGGCGACTCGGTCGTAGCCCGGATTCATCGCCAAGTAGCCGCCTTTTTCGGCATACCAACCCAGCGGCAATTCGATCAGCGTGTTCGCGATGGTCCGGCTCAGAAACGTGGCCGCATGGTTGCCCGACCCCATCACATAGTCGATTCGCTTCTCCGTGACATTAGTGCGCTTGCCTGCCGCATCCAGCTGGTAGCCGATCTGATATGTTGCTCCTTCGCGACGGACGATGGAAAAGTACGTGCTCGATGCCTTGTGGAAGTAGTCGCCCACGGGTATTTCCGGGGCTGGCCGCGAAAAGGACCTGGCCATGCCGGTCTTGGCATAGCTGGCCGCAATCTTGGGATGGCAGGCGGCACAGACATTGGAACCCTGGGCATGGAGCGAGTCCGGTGCCGCAGCCGCAGCCAAAACCGCCACCGCCAGGCGAAGCATGCCGATAGCCACAGCCCAAATGGTATCAAGAACCGTCAAATGACTGTTTCCGCAGTACTTTCGACGCTTACTTAACCGCTTACGGCTTGCTACCGATTCATGGGTTTGATAAAATTGACCCCAGTCTCTGGGGTATCAGCCAGCAAGAGAAATAGAGGAGTTTTGATGATCCAGCTTTCAAGTCAGAGGTGGTGCGCAAGTTTCGCACTGCTCGCGGCGGCGCTCGTGCTCCCCGCCAGCCTGTCGGCGCAAAGCGGTGCCGCAGCGGTTCAAGGCACCGTACAAGATTCAACCGGAGCTGCTGTTCCCAACAGCACCGTCCACATCGTCAACCAGGCTACCGCCGTCACAAACGACACGAACACAAACGGAACGGGCTTCTACGCGGTTCCCGGACTGTTCGCCGGCACCTACACAATCACCTTCACCGCCCCGGGCATGAAGAAGTACCAGACCTCGGTCGAGGTCCAGAACGGCAAGGTTGTTGTTCTCGACGCCAAGCTCGCGGTTGGCGATGTTGCCGAACAGGTTACCGTCAGCTCCGAAACCGTGCAGTTGGCAACCTATGACAGCGGCGTTGTCAGCACGCAGCTCGACGCCAGCCGCATCGACCAGCTCCCCCAAAACGGCCGCAACGTTCTCGGATTGGCGCAAAACACGGTCCCCGGACTGGAAGCCGGCGGAACGCGCGCCAACGGTCTGATGGGCGAGGGCATGGAGTATTCCCAGGACGGCGCTCCGATGACCAACCGCAACTTCGGCGGTGAGGCGAATACGGCCCAGGCAACCCTGCCGGATCCGGATTCAGTCCAGGAAGCCCGCTTCGAGACGATGAACTCGAGTGCGCAGTTTGCGACTCCCGCAACCGTCATCCTGACCACCAAGTCCGGCACCAACCGGATACACATGTCGATGTTTGAAACGGCGCGCAACAACTATTTCGGTATCGCCAAGGCCCGCCAGAACCCGGCCGACTTCGCGGCACCACACTTGGTCCGCAACGAATTCGGCGGCACCATCGGCGGCCCGATCCGCATCCCGAAACTGTACAACGGCCAAAACCGCTCGTTCTTCTTTTTCGCGTATGAGCGTTTCTCGGTTCGCCAGGCGGCGAACGAACTCGTGACGGTGCCGACCGTGGCCATGCGCAACGGCGATTTCAGCGGCCTGATCAACGGCGGCGGACTCCAGCAGGTCCTGTACGATCCGAACACCACCCAGAGCGCGGCCAACAACTACGCGCGTTCGCCGTTCCCGAACAACCAGATCCCGGTCAGCCGGATGAGCCCGCTGGCGAAGACGTTGTACGCCGCCACCCCGATGCCGCAGACCAATGACAATCCGCTCGTGAACTCCAACTTCAACGCGATCAACCCGATCAGCCAGACGGTTCCGAACATCACGTTCCGGCTCGACCACGTTTTCAACCAGAGCAACCGCGTGTACGTCCGCTTCACCGATATCGACCAACAGCAGCAGGCTCTCCGCAACTACCCGGCGAATTCTCCGGCCAACATTGCGGGTGGCGGGCTGCCAGCCGGCGCAACCGGTTACCAAGCGATCCCGGTCCAGACGGTCAGCTACGCGATGGGCTACTCGCACATCTACTCGCCCACCCTGTTCTCGGAAACCATCCTCAGCCAGCAGTGGCAACGGATGTACGTCCAGGGCAACCAGGCGTCGCTGGCCAACTACGAGCAGCAGCTCGGTTTGCCGAACAACTTCGGCCAGATCGGCTTCCCTGCAATCGGCCCGAACCTTCTTATGCCCTACGGCGGCTCCCAGTGGTACTACGGCATGAGCCAGATGATTGCCACCCTCGACCAGAACTTCAACAAAGTTGCCGGCAAGCACCAGTTGGCCTTTGGCGGCCGCATCCGCCACGAGCGCTTCTCCTACCTGTCTGACCGTTCGCCCGACCAGATCGCATTCTCGAACCAGGCAACCGCCATCTATGACCCCACCACCGGGGCAAACTATGGCGCCAAGCCCAACACCGGCTACCAGGACGCGGACTTCTTCCTCGGCGCCGCCAGCAGCTACAGCCAAAACAAGAACGCGCCCTTCAACCAGGCGAGCATGCGCGAGTACGACATGTTCATCCAGGACAACTACCGCCTGGGTAAGAACCTGACCATCAACTTGGGTCTCCGCTGGGAGGGCCACCCCACCCCGCATGCCCGCGACAACAACTTCATGACCTTCGACTTGGCCAACGACGCCATCGTTCTCCCCAAGCCGATCACGGACTTCATTTCCAACGGCTACACCACGCAGGCCTTGGTGACCAACCTGACCAACCTCGGCGTGAAGTTTGAGACTCCGCAGCAGGCGGGCCTTCCCTCGACCGGCTTCGAGAACAGCATGAAGAACTTCCTGCCGCGCGCCGGTTTCGCGTGGACGCCGACCTTCGCCCCCCGCGGCATGGTCGTTCGCGGCGGCTACGGCGAGTACATCTACCCGGTGCCCGTCCGTAACTCGATCCGGTACCTGACCGCAAACTATCCGTTCACGGCCAGCTACTCGCAGAGCTACACCTCGGCATCGCAGTCGCCCGACGGCCTGCCGAACTTCCTGCTCCGCTCGCCGTTGACTGTGATCGCGGGCCAAAACAGCGCCAACGCGGTGAACAGCAATTCCACCAACTCACTGCTGCCTGGCATCAACATTGGCGAAACACTGGCGTCGCACTACCCGCCGGCCCACGTTCGCGAAGCAAACATGACCCTCGAACAGCCGTTCAAGGATGGTTCCGTGTTGCGCCTCAGCTACGTGTTCACGCACGGCTATAATCTCGACCAAAACTACCAATACAACAACGCGCCGTCCACCTACGTTTGGGAAGCCGCAACCGGCACGACGCCGCCCACCGGGACGTTCGCCAGCGTTGCAACCCGCCCCTACGATAAGACCACTTGGGGTAACAACGTCATCTCGATGAAGACGGGCTGGTCCAACGACAGCGCTCTTCAAATCAACTACCAACGTCCGTTCAAGAAGGGGATCGCGTACCAGATCTTCTACGTCTACTCCCGCGCGTTCCGCGTTGGTGGCAACACCTTCCGTGACAACGTCCTGTATCCGGCACAGAACTTCGCGCCGGGCGTACTCCCGGCGGGTATGGATGTCGGCACACTGCTGAAGCCCAGCCAAGCCCTCAACCGTTACGAGAATTACAAGGTGGATACGGCGATTCCGAAGCACCACATCACGTTCAACGGCATCTACGATCTGCCCTTCGGCAAGGGCAAGCGTTTCATGAACTCCAACAACAAGTTCCTGAATGCAGTTGCTGGCGGCTTCCAAGTCGCTTTTGTCGGCCAAGTTGTATCACAGGGCTTCTCGATTGGTGCCGGCAACTGGGGTGCCACCAGCAACGTGGAAGTATACAAGAGTTCCGTACCCGTGACAGACTGCCGCAGCGGCGTGTGCCGTCCCGCTTTCATGTGGTTCAACGGCTATCTCTCTCCGTCAGTCATCAATGCGACCAAGAACGGCGTTACGGGCATTCCATCCAGCTACACGCCGTACCTTGCTCCCATCAACAACGTTCCGGGCACACCCAACTTCGGTAACAACAACGTGACCGTGAACCTGAAGAACGGCACCTCGGTCGTTACCGGATACTCTCCCGGACCGGCCGGTTCCAACCCGTTCTCGCAGACCACCCTGCTTGGACCGTTCAACTACATCGCCGACGTCTCCCTCTACAAGGAATTCTCCTTGACCGAGAAGGCCCGTCTGCGCCTGAACTTGGACGCGTTCAACGCGATGAACATCCAGGGACGGGTCAATCCGAACACCTCGGATGGCATCGAATCCCTCCAGACGTCCTACTGGACGCCTCGGCAGGTTCAGCTGACCGCCCGATTCACGTTCTAAGGGACAAGGCAGTATAAACAGAAGCCGCCATCCTCCCAAGGGTGGCGGCTTTTTTGCGTTTCCTGATAAGCTATCGGAACGAGCAGATGCCTCCGCAATTCCAGCCCCATCGCGAGCCATTCCACGCCACCCTCCTCCGCAACGGGATCATCGCCTCCGTTGCCGGTGCCCTGCTTGCCCAGCGCTGGGGCGGATTTTCGCACTGGCCGATTGCGACGCTCCTGGCACTCTGGCCATCATTCGGCGGCCACTATGTGGAAATCTTCTATCTGAACTGGCTGCGCCCCCGCATCCCCGCCAGACGCATTGCGCAATCCGGCGCGCGTCTTGGCGTGTGGTTCCTGGGTGGAATCGCACTGGCTGGCGGGATGGGCCAAACGGCAGCGATGGTCGGTGTGGGGCCAAGGCACTGGCCCGCTTGGTGGACTGGTGGCGCGGTCTTCGTTGGCATCGAACTGGTGGTGCACTTGGCGCTCCATCTGCGCGGACGACCGTCATTTTACAGCACCGGTAAATAAGAAAAGCCGCACCCGGTTTCCGGCTGCGGCTTTTCTGTTTTGCACTACAACTACCGCAGGCGGGCGCTGCGCACGGGAGCGGGCATGGGCTGGCCGGGACGAATCGCATCCCACAGAATCCGGTTCAATTCATCCGGGTCCGCTCGGTCGACGTCGGAGAAGTCGAGCTTCAGCGACGCCCTTGCACCAGGCCCCGCCGCCGGGTTGTGGGACAGCAGATCCACCTTGGGAGCCACGTTCGGAATCGACTCCGATTTGGCATCGGTGGTGAACGAGTAGTACATCGGAGTAGCAGCGGCATCGAACTGGGTCATCGGCGGCAAACCGAGGATCAGTTCCATCGTGCGGACCATCGAAGACGTGGTGTACATCGTGCTGTCAACGATGCCACGCTTCACCCACGGCGAAAGAACCAACCCAACCGTCCGGTGCGCATCCACGTGGTCGGGACCGTTCTGGGCATCATCCTCAATCACGAAGATGGCCGTCTCGTTCCAGAATTTGGAGCGGCTGACGGCCTCGACGATCATCCCGAGAGCTTGGTCGTTGCTTCCGACACGGGCGAACGGCGTGAACGCGCCCGGGGTCAGGCCTTGCGTGTGGTCCTCGCCAAGAGCCATCACCATGAAGTTCGGCCATTGCCCGGTTTTCTCGGCTTCCTTCAATTCCTTGATGAAAATTTCGGCTTTTTCGGGGTCGCGGGCGCCTTTATTCTTGGCAGCGAGCCATTCCATGGAGGCGTGGCCGGTCAGCGATCCGGTGGCCTTGACCTTCGGCTCCGATTCCGGTGTTGAGACAAAGCTCGCCATTTCGCCATAGCTGCGGAATGTCTTGCCGTGGCGTGCGCAGTTGTCCCAGAGGTAGCCGGCTGGCGAATCCATCAACCGCTCGTCGGCCTCGGGCTCGCCGCGCTTGCTGTAGCTGTTGGTCCAAGCCTTTTGGTTGAAGTCCGTGGCGTAAGCGGCATTGGTCCACTGATGGCCGTCTTCGGAAACCTCGCCGTCGCAGTAGAGGTTGTCCAAGGTTACGAACTTCCGGGTGAGGGCATGTGCGTTCGGAGTCACCTTCTCGCCGAACAGCGTCAGCTTCGGCTCGCCGTTGCCCACCCCGAGGTCGCCGAAAACCTGGTCATAGGTCCGATTCTCCCGGATGATGTAGAGGACGTGCTTGATCTTGGGGAACACGTCGCGCTGGATGCGTGCGGCCAGTGCCGAATCTACTTCATTCGCCGGGACCGGGACATTCGCGATCGCCTGTTTGGTGTAGGCCGCAAGTTGCGGTGCGTTGGGAACATCTATGATCGAGACGGCACCGGAGAGCACGTCGCCGATGTAATCGTACGGGGTCTGGGGATTCGGAACCTTGCGCTGCTCGGCGACCTGTCCGGGGAAGTTGTTGCGGAACCCCATTCCCTTGCCGGTGCCAACAAACAGGCGGCGTCCGTCCGGAGAGACCGCGATGGCGGTTGGATACCAGCCAGTCGGAATAAAACCCGCCACCTTCGACTCCTTGGCGTCGGCCGCATCGATGATAGCGACGTTGTTGTTGTCCGAGTTGGCGACATAAAGCG
>CAITMP010000058.1 GCA_903893525.1 uncultured Acidobacteriia bacterium
GTGAAATGCACGCCAAAACACATTGGCGGCTTGCCGGATATGGATGCGTGCGCGGCAACAGCGCTCGAATCGATGCCACCGCTGAAGAACGAGCCCACCGGCACATCGGACATCAGCTGCTGGCCAACGATGAAGGTCAGGTGGTTCTTCAGATCGTCAATCTGCTCATTTTCGGGCCTTGACGATTTATTGAAATCGGTCAGGGACCAATAGAACTTTGCGTTGACACCGGAACGGTGGACGCGCAGAAACTGGCCTGCGCGAATCTGGTGGATCCCACGGAAGAAAGTTCGCTCAAACAGCGGCGCGTGGAAATGAATGTATTGGTTGACGCCCTCGGGGTCGATCTCCCTTGGAACCGTCGGGTCATGGAGCAGTGCCTTGATTTCACTGGCGAAGATGATGCGGCGACCGTCATCGTGAAAGTACAACTGCTTCACACCGAGATGGTCGCGGCCAAGAGTCAGTGTCTGTGATTTGCGGTCCCAAAAGGCAAAGGCAAAGATTCCCGAAGTCTGGGCAAGGCTCTCGGGGCCCTCCAGATCCATCAGCCGCAACAGCGTTTCCGTGTCGGACGGACCACGAAAGCGGGCACCTTTGGCTGCAAGACGCGGGCGGAAGTCCCGATGGTTGTAGAACTCCCCGTTGTAGGTGATCCAGGAGGTCCGGTCATCGTTGGGCATCGGCTGTGCGCCGGTCGGGGAAAGATCGACGATGGAAAGGCGCCGGTGGCCAAATCCGACGTTGCCGTTAATGTAGAAGTCTTCGGCGTCGGGGCCCCTATGGGCGAGACTGCGCGTCATCCGCTCCAAGAGCCCGCGGTCGACAGGACAGTCTGGATCGGCGTAATGGAAGATGCCCGCAATTCCGCACATTCGTGTTAGCTCGCTGAGACCGGGGCACCGGTCCGTAGACTCTTAACAGCCGCCAAGGATGCCCACGTCACGGCTCTGAGTTCCTCCCAGGAAATCGGCCAAGCCCCGCCTTTGCGGCAGGCTGCGAGGAAAGAGGAGAAACCTGCCTGGTGGCCCTTGTCCATGGCACCGTCGAACTTCTTGCAGTTGCCGCCCGACCACAACTGCCCTTCCTTCCAGTTGTCGAGGGTTGCAGTCCGGTTGCCGCCAAACACTTCAATCCGCTCCGGAGGGAACCCGCGGTCGCCCGCCGCCTGGTAGGAGATCGAGGAGACAGCCCCGTTGGCGTGCCGCATCGTAATCACGACGTGGTCGTCGGTCATGTCGAGCCCTCCGGTCATCGCGACCGACTCGGCGTAGACCTTCACCGGAACCGACCCGGTGAGCGCGACACAGGCGTCAATGGCGTGGCATGCCTCGCCGACGATTCGTCCGCCGCCGACTTCGATATCCTGGGTCCAATGGGTCTTGGGAATCGGGCCCGGCGTAAACCGGTAGGCAACATTCAACGGACTTACGGAGCCGGTAAACGACTTGATCTTTTCCACGCCGATCGAAAAACGCCGGTTGAAGCCAACGGCCAGAATGGGACAGCGCGGTCCCAATTCCGCCACGCAGGCGTCGATTTCGGCCAATTGCTCCTCGGTGATGCACAACGGCTTTTCGACGAAGACGTTCTTACCTGCGCGAAGTCCCGCTATGACCAGTTCGGCGTGCAGATTGTGGCGGGTGCCGATGAATACCGCGTTGGTGCCTGAATCCTTCCAGATTTCGTCGATGGTCGTGGACGCAAATTGGAAGCCGAAACGGTTCCCCGCAGCCTCGGCGGAGATGCCCTTGGCTGTACAAATGCCGCGCCATTCGATGGCGGACATTTTGTTGAGCGATGGAAGCATGACCAAGCGCACGAAATTACCGGCACCAATCATACTGACACCCAACTTGCCGGAGCTCGCCGGAGCACTGGCAGCGGCCAGCCGGACAACGCGCCGGGGAGGTTGGGGATCGCCGTATTCGATTACGACACCGAGAAACGGCTCGGTGCGGGCAAAGATCAAATCGTACGCTTGCGACGCGCGGTCGATCGGATAGGAGTGCGTCGTCAGCTTCTCGACCGGCAACTTTCCAGCCGCCATGAGGTCGAGAACCGCCATCATGTTGCGCTGGGCGGTCCATCGCGCATGGCCGATGGGGTAGTCGATGCCTTTCTCCTCGTACTGGGGGTCGGATCGGCCGGGGCCAAGCGAAGACGAAACGGTGAACTCCAGCTCCTTCAGGAAGAATGGAGCACGGGGAATGTTGAGTCCAACCACGCCGACCAGCACGATGCGGCCCTTGGGTCGGCAAGCGTCGGCGGCAAACTCGATGGGCTCGTTGCTGTCGGTGGCGGCGGTCAGAATGACGGCATCGACGCCAAACGAATTGCTGAAATCCTTCACGGCTTGGAGCGGGGCACCGGTTGCCACCATGTCGGCACCGAGAAACTTTGCCTGCTCCAAGCGGGCTGGGTCGGAGTCCGTACCGAAAACGCGGCAGCCCTGAGCCTTGAGCATGCAGACGCACATCTGGCCGATCAAGCCTAGGCCGATCACCAGAACTGAATCGCCGAGTCCCAGATGGGCCAACCGGATTCCCTGCAAGCCAATCGCCGCAATCGAGGTATAGGCCGCCTGCTGGAACGTAACGGCATCGGGGATGGCGGCACAAAGGTTGCGTCCAACCGTGGCGACTCCGGCATGGGGGGCGGCGATGGCGACACGGTCGCCCGGCTTGAACTCCTCCACACCGGCTCCGCATTCGAGAACGATCCCTGCTGCCGAATATCCCAGCGGCATCGGCTCGTTCAGCTTGGCCGAAACCTGGGTCAGGGTGGCCATGACGCCTTCCTGCTGCATTTTCTGCAGGACACGCTTCACGTCCGCAGGCCGTTGCCGGGCCTTCCCTAGCAGGCTTTTTCGGGCAAGATCCACCACGTAGCGTTCGGTTCCAGCCGAAATCGCGGAGGCAATTTCAGCCACGAGTACTTGTCCCGGTCCGACAACCGGATCTGGAATTTCCTTGACGGCGGTGATGCCGGTACGTACGTCTTGGATAACTTGTTTCATGGGAAGCGATGGGACGGCTTGCTGCGTTGGGTGGCCGAGCCGGGAAATCCAGAGCCCCTATTTCATTATGCCAGGCTCTGGAGGACAACCGCCAGGCGCTCCACCACGGTTTCCATGGAGTCTGGGCCCAGTTCGGGGTCGATTGGCAGGGAAAGCACTTCGCTCGCGGCCGTTTCGCTCACAGGAAAGTCTCCTGCGCGGTACCCGAGGGGCTCGAAGCACTTCTGCTGGTGGAGCGGGAGTGGGTAGTAAACCGCGCTGGCCAAATTCATCTCTGCGAGTCGGCGGCGCACCTCGTCTCGCTGCCGGACCCGGATGGTGAATTGGTTGTAAACGTGGGTGGCGTCGGGCAAGGCGATGGGCGCGGTGAGGGCACCTTCCGGTAGGAGACGGCTGAAGGCATCCCGGTATGCTGCGGCGTTTTCCTGGCGACGGGCCGCCCATCCTTCCAGATGCGGCAATTTCGCCAGCAGCACGGCAGCCTGGAGGGTGTCCAGTCTGGAGTTGGTTCCAACCTCGTCGTGAAAATAGGTCGCACCGCTTCCATGGACCCGCAGAAGGCGCAAACGGGCGTCGAGCGAGGGGTCATTCGTGGTGACCATCCCCCCGTCGCCGATTCCGCCCAGATTCTTCGAGGGGAAGAAGCTGAGAGTGCCGCACCAACCCATCGAGCCGGCGCGCGCCCCGGAAAATTCAGACCCAATTGCCTGGGCAGCATCCTCGATCACAGGGATACTGAATCGGCCAGCGATTTCGTTGATCGCGGGCATGTCGGCGCACTGGCCGAAAAGATGGACTGGGATGATCGCCTTGACAGTCGCCAAATCTGCCGGTGAGAGCGATTCGAGGTAGCGGCCAAGTA
>CAITMP010000059.1 GCA_903893525.1 uncultured Acidobacteriia bacterium
AAACGCGGTCCTGCGACGGGCACTGCGGGAACACCCCGAAGCCTCCGAGCTCAACTCCACTCCGGACTGGATCCTCCGCAGCTGGACCCGCAAATTCGGTCCAGTCATCGCTAAGGGGATCGCGCGGGCCAGCTTGGTCCAACCGAGGCGCTATGTCCGGGTGGGCGGGGGCGTTCCTCCCGAAGGCGCAATCCCAACGGACGTACCCGGCTGCTATGAACTACCCACGGGATCGCCAGGCCAGTACCGGTTCCAGGACATCGGTTCGCAGGCAGTTGTACCCCTGCTGGATCTGAAGCCGGGACAGAAATTTCTGGATCTGTGCGCCGCTCCCGGCAACAAAACGGCGCAAGCGCTGGAGTCCGGTGTCGACGCCGTGGCCTGTGAGCTGCATCCCAGCCGGGCACGGGGTCTGAAGTCACTGGGAATCCCCGTCGTGGTGGCCGATGCGCGGGCTAGTTTGCCGTTCTCACGGAAGTTCGACCGCATTCTGGTGGATGCCCCGTGCACCGGCACCGGAACACTGTCGCGGAATCCTGAAATCAAGTGGCGTCTGACGCCGGACGACCTGCCGGATCTCCACGCGCGCCAGGTTGCGATTCTCAAGAGCGCACTGGGGCAATTGGCTCCCGGAGGCCTGGTTGTTTACTCCACGTGCTCCTTGGAACGGGAAGAGAACGAGGATGTGGTGGCCGCATCGGGAGCCCGGGTTGTCCGAACTGTTTACCGGTTGCCCGGTCGCGACCCCGGGGACGGATTCTTCGCGGCTGTCCTGACGCGCTAGCGGGCGGGACACCTTCGGTATAGACTGTAAAGCGCTGGACGACCAAAAGCCGTCCGGAACGCCGAGGACCACCCCATGACCCGTAGAGAACTCTTCGCCGCAGCCGGCACGACCGCAATTGCCGCGCAACTGACAACAAATGCACGCGCAGAGGCTGTGCCCAATCCAAAGGGTCGCCTCGGCATGGGCGGATCGCCCACCGCCCTGAGCAACCGGCGCGCACCCGGCGGAGGTGGCCGCGGGGCTCAAATGGCTCCCGACGACCTGATCGATTACTGCCACAGCATCGGCCTGGGTGGCGCCGAGGTGGGGGCACCGCCAACCGACCCCGCCGCTGTCTCCAAAATGCGCGACAAGCTCCAGACCTGGGACATGCACGTCATCTTCAATGTCCCCTTGCCACGGACCGAGGCCGACCTGCCCGCTTTCGAGGCCGGAGTGAAGGCCTCGAAGGAAATAGGGGCCTTCGGCCTGCACGCCGCCATGACCCAGCGCCGGTACGAGGAATTCAAGACCCTGGAGGCGTTCCAACAGAGCTTTGCGAACAATCAACGCATTGTTGCGCTCGCCGAACCGGTGCTGCGCAAGCACAAAGTGCGCCTGGCGCTGGAAAACCACAAGGGTTGGACCGCCGTGGAACAGGCCGCCTGGCTCAAACGACTCTCCAGCGAATACGTGGGCGTCCACTTGGACTTCGGCAACAATGTTTCCTTCATGGAGGACCCCATGTTCACATTGGAGACATTGAAACCATACATCTGCTCCGGCCACATCAAGGACATGGCCGTCAAACCCTACGAGGACGGATTCCTGCTGTCGGAAGTGCCGTTCGGCGAGGGTTTTCTCGATCTGAAGAAGATGGTGGACATCCTCCGGGCGAAGGATCCGAAGATGGTGCTGGATCTGGAGATGATCACCCGTGACCCGTTGAAGGTCCCGATCTACAGCGATTCCTACTGGATCACGTTCAAGGATATGCCCGGACGCCAAGTGGCGTGGATGACGGAAACGCTGCAGAAGCGGTCCGCGAAAAAAGCGCTGCCAACGCTGGCCGGACTCGACGCACCCGCGCGCCGCCAGTTGGAGGAGGACTACAACCTCGCCTGCATCCGCTACGCTCGCCAGAATCTGGGCTTGTAGTTCACACTACGGCCCGCCCCTCCATCCAAGTCGGGCGGGCAACCCCGAATAGTTTCAGTGCTGTCGGGGCCATATCTTCAATACCGTGATCGACGCCGAAAGCTTCCGTGCTGGAAAGTGAAGGCATGGGGTAGAACCTCGTGCTTTTAGCCGGATTTTCATGATAGAATTTTCCTGAACACGGGTCAACTATTGCTGCCATGGCTATCAAGCTTATTTTTTCATTCGGATTTTTGGTCGCATCGCATTTATATGCCGCCTCGGCGTCAATTACCATCAACAGTTCGGTGAATCCCTCCCTGTTGGGAGAAGCGGTCGCCATTACCGCCTCGATCAACCCGGCTCTGGCGACCGGAAGCGTCACTTTTTACTGCGGGTCGTCCATTCTGGGGACAAGAGCGGTCGCCAACGGCGCAGCTGCGTTGAACACATCACTGCTGCCGTCTGGAACCTGCCTGTTGACGGCGCACTACAACGGGGACGGCTCCTATTCGCCAACGGTATCCACGGCGCTCAAACAAACGGTCCAAGCGGTTGCCGGATATGGGCTGGCGGCCGCACGAGTCTACCCCATGTCCGGAGAGACACGGTGCGTAGTCATAGACGATTTCAATGGCGACGGCAATGTGGACATTGCGGTTGGGCTGACAGCTGGGAGCAACTCGGTCACGATTCTGCTGGGAAAAGGAGATGGGACGTTCAAACCTGGCGCTACTTTGCCCGGAAACCCCGCATCCTGCATTGCAAGCGGCGACTTCAACGGAGATGGCATCGCTGACTTGGCAGCGGTTACGGGCAGCGGGCTAAATATCCTGATCGGCCTCGGGGATGGAACGTTCCGATCCGGCGGCACTTTCCCCAATTCGGCGACTCTCGTCGGCAGAAGGGGAATGCTGGTTGCCGATTTCAACGGAGACGGCAAGGCAGATATTGCGACACTAAACTCGAAATTCGTTTCGCAGGGCGACGACCCGTACGGTATCGGAATCCTTCTCGGGTATGGCGACGGCACGTTTCAGCCCGAGGCATTCTATCCGACCGGGAGGTCCGCATGGCGATTCGTTGCCGCCGATTTGAATAAGGATGGCGCACCCGACCTTGCAGCGGCCAACCAAGACGGCACCCTAACTGTCCTGATCAACAACCGCGACGGCACCTTCCAGCCAAGCACCTCATATCCCCTGACTGGTGTCGGAGTCTCGGTCGCAGCCGGGGACTTTGACGAGGACGGAAAAGTCGACTTGGCAGTCGGGGTTGCGGGCTTCGGCGGCGCGTTTCAAATCGCGACATTCCATAACGACGGAACAGGCAAGTTTAGTCCGGCGCCCACTTGGACACCTGATGGCTCACTGTATTCCTCGGCTCTGGCGACGGGGGACTTCAATGGAGACGGCCACTTGGACCTTGTCTTGGGTGGGAGCGCCGATAGTACCGGAATCGGAGGACGGGCGTGGATTTTGACGGGAGACGGTACCAGCCAGTTCCGGTCGACCTTTAGCTCCCCTACCGGAGACGCGCCGAATCTGGTACTGACGGGCGATTTCAACCGGGACGGTCTCGTCGATATCGTGACTCCGAATCTGCTCGGTGGGAGCGTCAGCGTGCTGACCGGAGCTCCGTCCAACGCACTGATGGTATCCAACGGGTCGATCCCCGACGGAATGGCCGGGGTGCCCTACACATTCACCCTAGCGGCAACGGGGGGCGTTCCCCCTTATGCCGGGTGGACGGCGATCCCCGGGTCCCTTCCATCGGGCTTCAGCCTGGATTCCCGAACCGGGCAAATGACCGGCACGCCGACTTCCTCAACTGGCAGCCCGTTCACACTGCGCATTACGGTCCGGGATGCTACCGGTGCCACATCCACGATTCAGCCGATAGCGTTCGTTGTAGCGGACCCCGTTCCGATCATTGCACCCAGAGGAGTGACACCAATCTTCAGCACGACAAACACTATTGCGCCGGGGGAGTGGATCTCGATTTTCGGGACAAATCTGGCCTCGGCGACAGCGACATGGGCCGGGGACTATCCAACATCATTGGGTGGCGTATCGGTCACTATCAACGGAAAGCCCGGCTACCTTGCATACGTAAGTCCGACGCAAATCAACATGGAAGCACCCGACGACTCGGTTCCGTTCGGATTCTCGACTGAATCCATCGTCGTCTCAAACAGCTACGGCAAGGCAACTGGGACGGCGAACGTCTTTGCCTTCAGCCCCTCAATGAACCTACTGCCGGATGGTGAAATTGCAGGCGTGATTCTGACGCCGGACGGCTCCGGCTCATATGGAGGGGGGACATATGATCTTTTGGGAAGGAGCGGCGGAAATTCCTTTCCAACCCGCCCGGTACGCGCAGGCGAGACGCTAGTCTTGAGCGGAACCGGGTTTGGAGACACAATTCCCAAGGTTCCGGCTGGCCGAGTACTGCCAACCCCTGTGGCAACAAGTGTTTTGGCCGCAGTCAGCATCGGAGGTGTTCCTGCCAAGGTTACTTGGTCGGGCGTGGTCGCGGCAGGCGTATACCAGTTCAACATCGTAGTGCCCAACGTTCCCAGCGGCGGACCGACACTGTCCATCAATCTCTCAACCTCCACGGGTTCGGTCGGCACCGGTGGCTATCGAATTGTGGTGCAATAGAAATCGCGGCTGGACGGGCCGTTTGACTAAAACACCGCCCGCCCCTCCATCCAAGGCGGGCTGGCGACCCCGAATAGTTTCAGGGCCGTCGCCGCCATATCCTCGATACCAGGATCGGTGGCAACGAAAGCGCGGTTCGCGAAGAGCACCCCCGGCACCAAGCGGGGGTCCACACAGTGGTCGCCGCACCATGGCTTGGAGTTGTCCTCGATGACATCGGGGGATATCCTCCCCACCGCGGCGGCCCAGGAAGTCCGATATCCCTCGGCATAGCCCACAATCAGATCCGGTGCAGCTTCCAAGTACGGCCCTGTATAGAGGTTCCGGGACTGCCAAACTTCGTTGATGGCCGTGCTGATCCCGTCTTGCAAACCTGAAAGCCTAGTGCACAGCTCGGCCCGCAATCGGTCGGCGTCGGCAGGATCTACAATTCCCAACGCTTCCCTGCCCTTCAGATTCAGGTACAACCCTCCCAGCCCGAAGGTATACGCCCGCGTGCGCGACCAGTCCACTCCGGCGAAGTAATCGCCCGACTCCCCGTCAAGAACCAAATACCCTTCCCGAAGCAGCCAAGTATTCAGGTTCACCCCGCGGCGGAATCGGCAGAAACCATGGTCGGAGAGCACAAAGATCGCCGTGTCCGGATCGATATGCGCCAGAGTTCGTCCGACAATCCGGTCCATGTCTCGGTAGAGGTTTTCAATAACGTCCGTCTGCCCGAAGCACATGTGCTGCACGCGGTCGGTGGTGTCGAAAACACAAGCAAGCACTCCATGGCGAAGCTTCCCAAGCGCGTCGAAGTACATGGCCTCGCGCTCCTTCTGGATGTCGGCGGCTTGCAGCAAAAATGCGGCTTGGTCGATGGCCCCCTCGTTCAACGCGTGGGTATCCTCGGCCATGCCAAGTGTGGAGAACGTGCCGAGCAGTTTAGCCAGATACATGGCGTAGTAGCGCGGGTGGCTGATCGGAAGTGCAGGACTTTCGGGGTCGATCTGGACGGGGGTGGCGTACAAGGAGCCGTCGGAGCGTTGCAGAAACCGGACAATCCCTCGTGCCGACGGAAACTTCAGACGGATCCACGGGGTATAGCCGCCGACCGGCAGCGCATGGCGCTGTCCTTGGATTTCGAGCGCGCCGCCGATTGCCTGAAACGGCAGCGATTCATCGGCTGGGCCCATCAGAAGTCCCTCGGAACCGGCAAAATGCGAGTGTTCGCCCTGTGAACCCCTCAGGTCCGGGGTGGACATGGCCGAAAGCAAACGCCCGTTGAACTTCTCCGGCGGGAAGGTGATGGGCACCCGCAGGATCGTGCTGGAGATTCCGTACCGCCCCAAAATATTCCAAAACGTCTCGCTCTTGCGCCGCATCTCGACCGACGTCCGGGTCACCTTTGCCGACGACAACTCCGGGAGGTAGGTACGGAGGTCGCGGTTCAGGAAGTCGAAGATGTTGTGGCGGCCCGGATTCACACCGGTCGCAAACGTCGACCACGCAACGGGCGAGAGTGCGGGAAACGTGGTGCGGAGGCGTGAATACCCGCCCATCGCCCGCAAGTTGGCGAAGTTGGGCAATTTGCCCTCGGCCAGCATGCGCTCGGTCACGACAGGGTCCAACCCATCGAAGCCTAGGAAAATAGCCTTCTTGACCAATCCCCGGGGGCGCTTGAGTTTATTTCGGAACGCGCGGAACGGCCAAGCGAGAGCGGCCAGGAGCCCTCCGACAACGGATACGGCGAGCGCCAGAAACGATCCGAGGAACGCGAAACCGGCTCCGGGACCAACGTACGCGGGAGGCACGATCATTCGTCCACCAAGACCATAAAGTTTTGACGCATCCCATCCGATAGAATTACAGACGTATTATGAATGCGCTACTACTGACGGAATACAAGAAGCTCGAGCTGGTCGATTTCCCCATGCCGGAGATCGGTCCGGACGACGTCCTGGTCCGTGTGCGCGCCTGCGGCATCTGCGGCAGCGACGTCCACGGCTTCGACGGATCGTCCGGCCGCCGGAACCCACCGCTCATCATGGGCCACGAGGCATCGGGCGAGGTCTCGAAGGTCGGTGCCAACGTCACGGACCTCCAACCCGGCGACCGCGTCACCTTCGACTCCACGGTCTACTGCGGCAAATGCCAGTTCTGCGTCGCTGGCGACGTGAACCTCTGCGACAACCGGCAGGTTGTCGGCGTTGCCCCCAAGGAATTCAAGCGCCACGGCGCATTCGCCGAATTTGTGGCTGTCCCGCGCCGCATCATGTACCGGTTGCCGGACAGCTTCCCGTACGAACAGGCAGCCCTGATTGAAGCGGTTTCCATTGGCGTCCACGCCGTGGCCATCACGCCGGTGAAGCTGGGCGACACCGCACTGGTGGTGGGTGCCGGAATGATCGGCCTCGTAACGCTCCAAGCGGCGAAGGCTGCGGGCTGCACCCGGATCATCGTGGTCGACATGGAAGACAACAAGCTCGAGGCCGCAGTTTCCCTG
>CAITMP010000060.1 GCA_903893525.1 uncultured Acidobacteriia bacterium
AATTATTGTGCTGTCCGCAACAGGAGAGTTCGCCGCGCCGACCGGAAGCATACCTGGTGCGTCTGCCAAACCCGCCGCTGCGAAGGATTTCATAACCATCTACTGCACCGGATTGGGAGCTGTGAACGACCGTCCCGCTACTGGCGCCCCCGCATCGCTGACCACTCTCTCGCAGACGACCGTGCTTCCGACGGTGATGATCGGAGGCGTGGCGGCGACTGTGGTCTCCTCCGGATTGACGCCGAGCTCGGTCGGGTTGTACCAAGTAAATGTTCAGGTGCCGGACGGAGTTGCCGCCGGCGATGCAGTCAAGGTAAACCTGACTATCGGGGGCGTAGCAGCGAACGAGGTGACGATGGCGGTTCGCTGAATCAACATCTCTAACCCTGAGCCTGAAATGGCGGTTTTGGTGTTGATGGATGCCACTGCCGCTAGAGCAGCGCAGCCGTCAACCGGATTGCGGGACCGAACGACAGCCTAGCGGACGCATGAAGCCGACGCTGAACGTCGCCAATGACAAAAGCAGCGAGGCAAGCTCGCTGCTTTTGGGAAAGAAGGCTCGACCTATGGCGGCGGCATAGTAGCCGAACACCATGAAGTCGTACATTTCTAGGAAGTTTCCCGCCGCAACGCGTACGACGGGTCCGAATTTTGATGAGCTGGCCAAGTGGCCAGTGTACTACCGGGCTGCCAGAAGTGCCCTCAGCCTACGGGCCCGCTCAGGTGCCCGCAATTGGCGCAAGGCCTTGGCTTCAATCTGACGAATGCGTTCGCGTGTTACGTCGAATTCCTGGCCGATTTCCTCCAACGTATGCTCGCGTTCGCAGCCGATCCCGAATCGGAGCCGAATCACCTTCTCCTCTTTCGGGGAGAGGGTCTTCAGAATACCCGCAGTCTCGTCGCGCACATTGGACTCGATCACGGCATCGACCGGCGATCCCACCCAGCGGTCCTCGATCAAGTCGCCCAGAGCCGATTCGCCGTCCCGGCCAACCGGTGTTTCAAGGGAAACCGGGTCGCGCGAAATCGTCTTGAGCTTCTGAACTTTTTCGACCGGGATGTCCATCCGGCGGCTGATTTCCTCGTTGGTCGGCGTCCGGCCAAGTTCCTTTTCCAACTCGCGGGAGGCGCGAAGGAACTTGTTCATGCTCTCGTTCATGTGAACGGGGATGCGGATGGTGCGGGACTGGTCGGCAATGGCGCGTGTAATGGCCTGACGGATCCACCAAGTGGCGTAAGTCGAAAACTTGTAGCCCCGGCGGTATTCGAACTTGTCGGCGGCGCGCATCAGACCAATGTTGCCCTCTTGGATCAAATCCAGCAGGTGTAGGCCACGGTTGACGTACTTCTTGGCCACCGAGACCACAAGACGGAGGTTTGCCTCAACCAGATCTTTTTTGGCGCGCTCGGCCTCATGCTCGCCATGGCGGATGACCGCGACAGTGTGCTTGAGTTCCTCGAGCGTTGCACCCGCAGTGGTCTCGCGCTTCTTGATTTCGCGCTTCAGCTCGCGGATGCGGGGCAGTGTCGTCGGGACGTTCTTTGCCTCCAACCGGGAAAGTTCGCGCTCCAGATGGTTGAGTTCGTCGACGGCGCGCTCGATTTCGCGTGTGAAGTCGCGCCAACGGAGGTTTACCCACGGCACGGCGCGGATCGCGAGCGATGTCTCCACGTGCGCCCGGTAGAACTTCATCAGGGTCTTTTTGCGGGACTTCTTGTTCCCAGCCGGGACGCCATCGAGCTTTTCCTGGAACGAGACGGTCTTCTTGTGTGCCACCTCGATCTTGTCGAAGAGAACGACCACCTCTTCGCGCTTCTTCGTGTCGACTTGGATGCCGTCTTCCATCTCCACGCCGATATCGACATGGTTGTCGAGATCGACCGGATTCTTCTTCAGCGTCTCCGCCAGTTCGACCACCGCGATCTGCACCAAGGCGGACCGGCTGATCGCCTTGTGCATGCGCACCTTGCCACGCTCCATGCGGCGCGCAAGATCGACTTCGCCTTCACGCGTCAGCAGCGGAACCGCACCCATTTCGCGCAGATACACGCGAACCGGATCGTCGGTGTAAATCGACTCTTCTACCTGCTGTTGGGGGTGTAGGAAATCGCCGTCAGCCTCGGGATCGAAAAACTTTGACGCTTCCTCGTCGAAATTGATCCCTAGCGGAGTGTCATTTAGAAACTGATCGTCATCGTGGTCCATAGCGGATTACCTCCCCGGTCGTCCGACACTGTCGTCATGTCGGCGCGTACAATAGCAAGCGCGTTCTTGGCTGTTCATGGCCAAAAATATTTTGTCTGAGAATGAGGAGGAAGATCGCCTCGAACCGCAAGAGCGGGGAGTGGGTCGACGGGCCGTATAGGCGCACAAGATCCCACAGAGTCAATAGTAACACAATTGTTGTTCAAGACAACCTTCCCGGTCACTAAATGGGATGCGCGGGAAGGGGCACTGGGTTCCTTGTTGGTACTGGTGCTCGAACTTGGGCAAATTTCCATGAGAAAATTTCCCCTATGTCGCCACTAGATCCATTGGGGGGATCGCCGGATGCCGCTGTTCAAGACGCGTAGCGCCGCTGTTTACGGGATTGACGCGCAGCCTGTGGATGTCGAGGTGGATCTGTACCGGTCCGGAATGGCCAAGGACTTCACGCTGGTCGGCATGCCGGACACCGCCGTGCGCGAGAGCCGCGAGCGCATCAAGTCTGCCCTCATGAATTCGGGTTTTGGCTATCCGAATCAAGCGGTTACCGTCAATCTTGCCCCGGCCCACGTCCGCAAGGAGGGGGCCGGCTTCGACCTCCCTATGGCGTTGGCCATCCTCGGTGCCATGGGTACGTTCCGGGGGCTCGACCAGCATCTGGCGGTGGGTGAACTATCGCTTGACGGCGCGATTCGACCGGTTCGGGGGGCCCTGTCGGTGGCTGTTTGTGCGCGCGATCAGAAAATCCAGAATCTCATCCTGCCTGCGGAAAATGCCTCCGAGGCCTCGGTGGTGGAGGGAGTCAAGGTTTACGGGGTCCGGCATTTGGCGGAGGTGGTGGCACTTCTGACCAAGCCCGAAACGTTCCTACCGGGGGCCTTCGATCCTGTGAAGGCGGATCCCAGCAGTCAAATTGCCGTGAGCGGCTCCAGCATCCCCGCCGAAACCTATGATTTTCGGGATGTCCGCGGGCAGACTACAGCCAAGCGTGCATTGCTGGTCGCGGCCGCAGGTGCGCACAATGTTTTGATGATCGGGCCACCCGGCTCCGGCAAGACGATGTTGGCCAAAAGGCTGGCGGGCATCCTTCCTTACTTGAGCTTCGACGAGGCAATCGAGACAACCAAGGTCCACAGCATCGCCGGTTTGCTGCCACCCGGCGGGGGCTTGCTGCGTACCCGCCCCTTCCGTGCCCCGCACCACTCCATCTCGGACGCCGGCCTGATCGGGGGCGGCAGTGGAGCGCCCAGACCGGGCGAAGTCAGCCTCGCCCACAACGGTGTCCTGTTCCTCGACGAGTTCCCCGAGTTCCCCCGCAACGTCCTCGAGATCCTCCGCCAGCCACTGGAGGACTCCTCGGTTACCATCGCCCGCTCCGCCATGACCCTTTGTTTTCCCGCGAACTTCATGCTGGTGGCGGCCATGAACCCGTGTCCGTGCGGCTACTACGGCGACCCCACGCGCGAATGCCGCTGCACGCCCGCAATCATCCAGCGCTATCTGGCCAAAATCAGCGGCCCGCTGCTGGACCGGATCGACATCCAGACCGAGGTCCCGGCCGTCCCCTACAAGGAGCTCCGGGCCGGGGAGGTTGCCGAAACCTCCGCCGACATGCTGGAGCGGGTCGACCGCGCCCGCCAAGTCCAAACGGCGCGCGGCTATACCAACTCACGCCTGCCGAGCAGGGAAGTCAGGAAGCTCTGCGCCCTCGACGATTCCGGCGAGCGCACCCTCGAGATGGCGATGCGCCGCATGAGCCTCTCGGCGCGGGCCCACGACCGGATCCTCAAGGTGGCCCGCACCGTGGCGGACTTGGACCGGTCGGATTCGGTCACCGCAAAGCATATCGCCGAGGCGGTTCAATACCGGAGCCTCGACCGCAACTACTGGAACTGAAAAATCTTCGAAGTACCTAAAACTTCCGTGAGCGATCCCGCACTCTGTATACGTTCTACCTATCGAAAGCCGTTGTCCGCCTTGAACCGGCGGCAGGACGGAATCGATTCGGAGGAGTACAAACAGAATGCAGAGAACGTTGCAGAAGATTCCTGCGGCCATGGCGCTGTTCGCGCTTGCCGCGGGCACGATGTCGGCACAAAGTTTAACGATCACACCTTCTTACGAGAACGTGGGTTTGGGCGGCACCAAGCAGTTCGTTGCCTCCACCATGGGGATTCAGCCGGAAGGTGCCTCGTGGTCGGTCGTCAGCACCGGCGGAGGCACCATCAGCGCCACCGGGCTCTATTCCGCCCCTGCCAGCATGCCGGCGCAGAACCCTGTGACCATACGGGCAACCAGCAAGGGAACCCCAAGCACCAGCAACATTGCGTATGTCAATCTGCTGGGCAGCGGACCGGTGATTACCTCGGCCACGCCCAACCCGGTGCCATCCGGGACGTACACCGTCACCATCTTCGGCAGCCCGATCGTTTCCGGTGCGGTGATCAACTGCAACGGCGTCCAATTGACCACCACGAACTCGACATCCGCCAGCGTGACCGGAATTGGCTATGTTGCCGGTACCACCACCAGCTTGGGCTGCATCGTCCGCAACCCTGGAACCGCTGCCAGCAACCAATTGAATATCCCGGTCAAAGGGACCTCCGCCGGTAGTGGCGGAAGTGGTTCGGGCGGATCCTCGACACCCGCTCCGTCCGTGTCGCCCGCAACCGCCCAGGTGGTTCTTGGTGCCACACAGCAATTTACGGCGAGCAATGCAACAACTTGGGCCGCGACCTACGGCACCATGACGTCGGCCGGACTGTACACGGCCCCGGCGCAAATGCCAGCCACCGGCACCGACACCGTGACCGCGACCGGTCCGGGCGGCACCGGTACCGGAAAAGTCACGCTGATCAGCAATGTGGCACCGGCGATCTCCTCCGTCAGCGTGAATTCGCTGCCTTTGGGCGCATTCAACATCAGCATGACTGGCACGGGCTTCAGCGCCATCTCGAAAGTCACGTTGGGTTCCACCCAAACGGCAACCACTTACGTCAGCCCTACCAGCCTTTCCGTTGCCGGATTCGCCGGTGTGGGCGGCATGCAGAGCTTCACCGTGGCCAATGGTCCGGTCGTTTCGGCCCCGTTCGCGATACAGGTTGGTCCCGCGAATCCTCAGGTGAGTGCCGGAGCCGCCCGCAGGTTCCTCGAACAGGCCGCGTTCGGTCCCACACCGGCCGACGCACTCCACGTCCAGCAGGTCGGCTTCCAAGGCTGGCTGAACGAGCAGTTCGCGATGGCCCCCGTGTCCAATTTCAACGGGCTCGGCAACCAGAGCGGCATCTCCACCTACTTCCTGACGAATGCGGTGATGAATCCCGACCAGCTTCGCCAGAAGGTAGCGTTCGCCCTGAGCCAGATTTTTGTCACCTCCATCAACAAGCTGATTTGGAACGGCATCATGGTCAACTACCAGCAAATGCTGATGGCGGACGCCTTCGCCAACTACCGGCAGCTTCTGTCCGATGTGACGCTGAGCCCCGCAATGGGCCAGTACCTCGACATGGCCAACAACGGCAAGGCGAACCCTGTCACGGGGACGGTTGCCAACGAGAACTACGCCCGCGAAGTGCTGCAGTTGTTCAGCATCGGCACCAAGACCCTGAATCAGGATGGTTCCGTGCAAGTGGACGGCAACGGTTTCCCCGTTCCAACCTATTCGCAATTCACCATCACGGAATTTGCCCGCTCGTTCACCGGTTGGACTTATGCCGCATACAACGGAAATCCGGTAATCTGGGGCGCCTATGTGAACGCCAACGGGCCCATGGTCCCCTATCCCTCGCAACATGATTCGACGTCGAAAACCCTGCTGAACGGAGCGGTGATTCCCGCCGGTCTCTCGACCCAGGCCGATCTGAACGCGGCCCTCGACAATATCTTCAACCACCCCAACGTGGGTCCGTTCATCGGCAAGATTCTGATCCAGCATTTGGTCAAGAGCAACCCGAGCCCGGCGTACATTCAGCGCGTGGCGGCGGCGTTCGCGAACAACGGCCAGGGTGTCCGCGGCGATCTGAAGGCCGTGGTTTCGGCGATCCTGCTCGACCAGGAAGCCCGTGCGAATGACGCAGGCGGCATGGATGTCTCGTCCGACGGCCATCTCCAGGAACCGGCCCTGCTGATTGCCGGAGTGGTCCGCGCATTTGGCGGCACCATGACCAACCAGAACTACTTCTCCTACAGCCTGCAGGGGTTGGGGC
>CAITMP010000061.1 GCA_903893525.1 uncultured Acidobacteriia bacterium
CCGGCTTGCGATTCGGAAAGGCCGTCAAGATTCGGTTGAGTCGGCTCAAGGAAGACTGGAACCCTTGTTTCTGCTCGACGGTGGAAAGAGGAGCCGCAACCATGACGGTAGAGGCACCGGTCGGCGGTGTCATTCCAAGTCCAGCCGTAGGATTGGGTGCCGCCACAGGAGTGGCCGGTTGAACAGCAACAACAGCCCGTGAAAGCGATGATCCGGCCTTGGACGCTGCAGGAGCGGACGTGTGCGGCATGCTCACCCAGGTCGTAAGGGCCGCCAGAATGGCAGCTGCCGCAGCGGAGGCCGAGGCCAACTTTACGTTCGGCCGTGAACTCTCCCCAAACGATATTTCTGCCGCTACAGCGCGGGCGTTGGCAGTCTCGACGGCCTTCTGCAGGTTCGAGATCTTCGCGGAGGCATGCGCAGACTCCATCCGCCGAGCCCGGTTTTCCATCAAACGCTGGTGCTCGGACTCATGCAACTGGCTGCGCATACGGGCTTGGTCGGCCTTCCGCTCGGCTTGCGAGCGTTCCAACATTTTTTGAGTCTTATGCCACTCCCGCTTGACCTTGTCTACTTCCGACTCCGACTCGCCCGAATTCCTAGCGTCCCGATTGTCGACCTTGATAACGTTGGCAACGCTGTCGGGCTCGCTCTTGGGCGGTGCGGCCCCAAGCGGACGCAACTGCGACTTCCAGTGCTCGGCCTCCCCCTTGAGGGTTTGCGCCTCCTCTTTTGAAGCCTCCAACTCGAACTGCAGCTCCGTAACGGAGATTGCGGCTCGCAGTAGAGCTTGGTCCCGCTCATCCAACAGGCGCTGTAGAGCGGCAATTTCGCCCTCCGGTCCGGAATCCGGGTCACCAGCCGCACTGCCTGCTAAACCATGACTTCCCGGGATGATCGCCAGTGCCGACTCCATCTCGGGAGCGACCGCTATCGACACAAATGCCGCCCCGCTGCGGTACGAAGTTGGTTTCTTTCGTTCACAGCCAACTATCGGTAGAATCAGCGGGAAACTTTAGGCCCGTTCCGCCAACCAATTGCGGGTCGTCTCCCAATCCCGCACGCCGGTTGTAGCTCCGACGCGCCCAACCGCAAACGCGCCCACTGCATTCGCCATCCGGGCAGCTTCCTCGATCGAAAGACCCCGCTGCAGACCTGCGACAAAGCCGCCGGAAAAGCAATCGCCCGCACCGGTGGTGTCGACCGCGTCCACCGGATGTCCGGGAATGTGTGTGCCATTCACCCAGCACCCGCGCGGCCCCAATTTGATCACCACGTTCGTAGCACCCAATTCCCGCAGAACCCGTACGGCGGACTCCGGATCGGCGAATCCGGTCAGCAGCCTCGCCTCATCCTCGTTCATGAGCGTGAAATCGCACCAAGGCAGACTTGGGGCCAATACCTTCATCCATTCGCCCTCGGTATCCCACTGGGTATCCAGCGAAGTCCGCAATCCGGCCTCCTTGGCCCGCCGGAGGAATTCGGGTGCCACCTTCCTCAAGTGCTTCATCCGGTAAACGGCAGCCACATGGAAATGCTTCGTCCCGGCAGGAAAATCGAAAGAACCGAACTCTTCGGACGCGGCCCCCAACTGGTATAGCAGGGCACGCTGCGCATTCGGGCGGACCAGCGAAATCGCAATAGACGTGGGAGCGTCGACGAACTGCGATCCCGTAACATCCACGCCTGAGCGGCTGAGCCGGTCCAGCACGTCCCGTCCCGTGGAATCATGCCCCACCAGAGTCACCAGCGATACCGGAATCCCCAGAGTTGCCAACGTGTACGAAGTCGTCCCGGCATTTCCCCCCAACGTCTGGACAACCTCCTCGACGACCGTTGTTGCCTCCCAACGAACTTCCTCGACTGGGCGAGCGAGGATATCGAAGACAACGTTGCCACAGACAAGCACGCGGCCACTACTCACCTAGACGCCCTCCAGCTCTTCCAAAACCGACAAAATCAATCAGTGGACTCATCCTCTGTCCATTTTGCCATCCACTCCCGCCCCTGTGCGGAAAATGCAAATTCGAATGTTCACCCCGGGGACCTGCGAGCGTATCCACTGTTTGAGGAAGTATTTTGGAGAAGAACCGCATGCACCGAACCTTTGCCCTGCCCCTCGTGGCGATGACGCTAGCAACTGCGCTGGCCCAGGTTCCCCCGGAGTTTGACGCCGCATCGCTCAAGATCAACAGGATCAACAGGTGGCCAGTCCACCACCAAGCTCTCTAAGGGCGGCTTGCTCCTTGGGAATAAGACCGTGAAGCAGTGTATCGCGCTTGCCTACGGCTTGGCCGAGGACAAGGACTACTCGATCTCCGGTCCAAAATGGTTGTCCGAGGACCGTTACGACGTGACAGCAAAGTTTCCGCCCGACAGCCGCATCGATCAGGTTCGTACCATGTTCCAAGCATTTCTGGCTGAGCGATTCGGAATGCAGACCCACATGGAAACCAAGGAGGTGCCCGTCTATGCCCTCGTCGTGGCAAGGAGCAGCAGCAAGTTGCAGGCTTCAAAGGTCGAAACACCCAGCTTCACACGCACTCCGGGCCACTATTCCGCCCGTGGAATCACAATGCAAGCCTTGGTGGACCGCTTCGGACAAGCGTTCCAACTCGGCTTGCCGATTCTGGATTTCACGGGGCTTGCAGGCAAGTACGATGCCGACTTGGACTGGGACCCCAACGACCTCGGCAGTGCCACCGGGGAGTCCGCAAAAGGCGATCCGGGCAATGCGCCATCCGTCTTTACCGCCCTGCAGGAGCAACTGGGATTGAAACTGGAACCCCGGAAAGCGCCCGTCGAAGTTCTGGTAGTGGATCGCATTACCCGGACACCGAAGGAAAACTAACATGCCTCGGGCCTAAGCCGCTGCGCTCTTCGCAGCAGCACCGGCAGCTTGGTCCATCTCACCGTTCTTCTTCTCCGGCGAGGCTTCCATGGATCGGGCCGTCGGTGTGTCTATCGTGATCGGCACCTTCGCCGCCACCGCGATAATCTTCGGCGCGACGATCACCAATGCGTCGTGGTCAATAACAGCGGTCACTTTGGCGGGATCAACACCGGCCACTTCGAACCTGCGGAACATGGATTTCACCTCACGGACACCATGCTCAAATTTCTCGATGTCAGCCGTGACCACGATCTGTTCAGCTTCCACCGTAACGTGAATATCCGTCGCCTCGAAACCGGGCACATTGACAGTCATGCGGAACTCCTTGTCGGTTTCCGCCATCTCGGAATCGGGCACGTGGAACAGCTCGCGCTCCGCCGCCAGCCAATCCTCCAATTCGAATCCGACCGCCCGTCCCCGCCTGTCAAATAGCTCAAACGCCTTGGTCCTGATCGCGTCAAACGCCTTGCCGACCTCCTCGAAAAACGGTGTCGGTTCCTTGTGAACAACTACTTCAGGCATTGTGCTCTCCTTTCCGGTTCCATCTGGACTTCATCTTGTCCCAGTTTCTTTCGCGTTCACTCTAGATCGCGCATGCCGTGTTCCAAACGACAAGTCCTTTGGAATCAAACACTCTGGGCAATCGCTATACGGCTGATGCGTCGGGTCGCGCAAAACCGGAGTGTAAGCACGCACTTGGAGCCACGCACGAAACCAGGACGCCGCACGCGCCGTCGGGGTATAAGAGAAACGTACATGTCACGAACGCACCGCGTGCTCGCCCTGCTGTCTGTTTGCCACTCCGTGGCCCTTGCCGCGACTCCGGCCGCCTCGACAACAACCAAGGAATTCGCCCTCATACTCAACGGCCCCGCCGTATCGGCCAAGTTCTCCCGTGCTGCGCACAACACCTTCGAGGCGCAAACACTCCGGACGCAAATCCGCCAATCACAAGCCGTACTCAGGAAGCAGTTGGAGACGAGGAAGATTCCCGTAACGGGTTCGGCGGATACGTTTATCAACGCCGTCTTCGTATCGGTGCCTGCGGAACGCCTGGCCGAACTCTCGGCCATCCCTGGAGTCGCAACCGTGGCACTCGCACCCCGGTTCCACCGTACCCTGGACAAGGCGCTCGATCTGCAGAACGTGAAGCAGGCGTGGAACAATTCCCAGGTCGGCGGACAAGCGAAGGCTGGCTCGGGCGTGAAGATCGCTATCATCGATACCGGAATCGACCAGACCCACCCCGCCTTCGTGGATAGCGCCCTCAAAGCTCCGGCAGGATATCCGATGGGCGATGGGAGCTACACCAACTCCAAAGTGATTGTGGCCCGCAGCTACGTCAGCTCCCTTTCCAGTACAGACCCCGCTTACTCTACCCCCGACGACAATTCCCCCCGCGACCGCGTTGGCCACGGCACCGCGCTCGCCATGATCGCCGCCGGCAACACCGTGGCCGCCCCTGTGGCGTCGATCACCGGAGTCGCCCCCAAGGCCTACCTCGGCAACTACAAGATCTTCGGCTCACCCGGCGTGAACGACAACACGGCCACCTCGGCGCTCGTGCAGGCCCTTGAGGACGCATACAACGACGGCATGGACATCGCGGTGCTCTCCCTCGGTGCACCGGCCTTCAACGCCGCGCTGGACCAAGCCACGGCCTGCCAGCAGACCCCGTTCCGGTCCTACATCCCCGCCACTGCGTGCGACGTGAATGCCTACGCCGTGGAGCACGCGGTGCTCGCGGGTCTAGCCGTTGTAGTTTCCGCAGGCAACGACGGTTGCGCAGGCCTAAACTGCCCAACCCTCGGCACAATCAACTCGCCCGGAACTTCGCCCTCCGCAATCACCGTGGGCTCCACGCTGAACGCCCACATCATTTACTCCAAGGTGAAGGCCAACGGCCAGACCTACAACGGAATCTCCGGCAACGGCCCCCATCTCCAATCGCCACTCACGGCACCGGTCGTGGACGTCAGCACCCTGGGCAATGACGGCACAGCATGCGCCGCGCTCACGGCATCGTCCCTCAATGGCTCCGTTGCGCTGGTGAAGAGGGGAACCTGCGCGTTCTTCACGAAGGTCGACAACGCGTACAACGCGGGGGCAGTTGCCGTACTGATGTACGACACCCAGGGCGACAACATCTTCCAGCCCACTTACCTGCTGAACGAAACCGGAATCCCGTTGGAATTCATCGGGCTCACCGCAGGCACCGCCATCAAATCCGCCGTCGCCGCCACACCCGGCCTGAAAGTGACCATCGACCCGACCCTGACGGCATCCTCAGCCAGCTACGATGCCATCGCTTTTGATTCGTCGCGCGGACCGGCCGTCGGAACCGCCATCCTGAAACCCGACTTGGTCGCGGTCGGATCCGGCATCTATACTGCAACCCAGAATTTCGACCCGAATGCCGACACCTACGACGTGAGCCGATTCACCAGCGTCGATGGAACCAGCTTCGCCGCAGCGATGGTTGCGGGAGCCGCGGCACTCGTCAAGCAAGCCCACCCCGGCTACACACCCGCGCAATTGAAGAGCGCAGTGGTCAACACGGCCACAACCGGCGTGATTTTGGACGATTTCGGTGCCATCGCACGCACCACGGCAGTTGGTGGAGGCAAACTGGACGCCAACGCCGCAGTGTCGTCCAACGTAACGGCCAGCCCCGCCACCGTGTCCTTTGGACAGCTGACGGCCCTCGGAAAACCGGTTTCGGTTGCAATCACCAACACAGGCTCGACCGCCGCCAACCTGTCGATCTCTGTGGCGGCACGGGACAAGGACGGCAACGCGACGGTCTCGGTAAGCCCCAACACCCTGTCGCTGCAACCCGGACAGAGCCAAAACGTGACCGTCTCCATGACCGGCAAGGCCCCCACGCGCGGCACCTATGAAGGGCAGCTCAACATTTCCGGGGGATCCGTTCCGCTGCATCTCCCCTACAGCTACATCGTGGCCGAGGGCGTGCCCAACAATTCGTTCCCGATCTTCGGGGACAACTATTTCGGTGTCGTCAGCGAATATCCGGCCCTGATTGCCATGAGGGTCATCGACCAGTTCGGTGCCCCCGTGATCAATCTGCCAGTGCAGTGGGGAGCGCTCAACGGTGGCACCGTCGACCTCCGGAACGCCGACGTCGCAACCGACACCTACGGCATCGCCGCCGCCTATCTCCAGGAACCCAACGGCACAGGCTTCGCCACTTTCCGAGCCCTGACAGCGGGCAACTACGGCTGGGATTTCACGCACATCATCAACTACCAGCCCAGCATTTCAGGTGGCGTGTTGAATGCCGCAACCCAGCAGGCCAGCTGTCTGGCACCGGGTTCCTACGCGACAATCTCCGGTACGGATTTTTCATCGGTCCCGTTATTCCCAGCTACATCCCGACTGCCAATCGCACTCGGAGAGGTGAGCGTCAGCTTCGACGCCGGTGGCATCAGCGTCCCGGCCCCCATATCCTACATGAGTTTCAACCAGATCAACATCCAGATTCCATGGGAGATGGCCGGACAAGCGTCGGCGAAGGTCAAGGTGAACTACCACGGAATTTCGGGGCCGAGTGTAACGGTGCCGCTGGCGGCAACTTCCCCCGCGTTCTTTGAGTACACAGACACAGGAAACAGCCAGCTGTCGGTCGTGGCGCAGGACAGCAACTACAACTTCATCGGCGCGACCAATGGGGCGGGACGGGGCAAGGCGATCATTCTCTACGCCAATGGGCTAGGCGCGGTGAACGACACGCCTCCAACCGGCGCGCTCACGCCGACCACGGTCCTGTCCAGAACCACCACGGTGCCCACGGTGACGATCGGCGGCAAGAACGCACAAGTGCTATTCAGCGGCATGGTACCGCTGGCCGTGGGCTTCTACCAGATAAACGTAGCGGTCCCAGCCGATGCTCCAACCGGCCTGCAGCCAATCAGCATCGCCATCGGCGGCGTCACCTCCAAGCAGTCGCAGATTGTAGTGCAGTAGAGCCTACCCGGCGTTTTCGAGCGCTTCCACCTTGCGCAAGCGGCGCAGGTGGCGCTCGGCACCGGAGAAGGTCGCGCCCAGATAGGACTTGATCAGCTCCGGCACCAACAAGGGCCCAATGATGCGTGCCCCAAGGCACAGGACGTTCATATCGTCATCCTCAACGCCCTGGTGGGCGGAGAAGGTGTCGTGGCACGTTCCAGCACGAACCCCGTGCAGCTTGTTCGCCGCCACGCAAGCGCCAATACCGCTGCCACACAGCAGGATCGCCCGGTCGGCGAGCCCTGAACGGACCGCCTGACCAGCCGCTTGGGCGTAATCCGGATAATCCACGGGGTCTGTCGAATTGGTCCCGAGGTCAATAACCTCGTGGCCCAGCTCCAGTGCGACCTCAATCGCCTTTTGCTTCAGGGGGAATCCGGCGTGATCCGCCGCAACTGCGATGACCATGAACTGCCAGTGTATCGAATAGAAGAGCGTGGATGCTATTCTCGGCTTTCGTGGGCGATTCAAACAGGGCTGCGTTGGTGGAATTATTGGGGCGGCGTCCATCGTCGATTGAGCTGGACCGTGCCGCCTTGGAGATCGCGAAAATCGGCTTCCCCGAGCTGGACGTTGACTTCTGGGTGGCCGAATTGGACCGGCACGCATTCACCATTGCCGACCGCGCATGGGACCTATCCGATGGCCCCCACTTCATCGAAACCACCAACCGCTACTTGTTCGGCGAACTCGGCCTGCGCGGCAACGATGAGAATTACTACCATGCCGACAACAGCTTCCTGAACCGCGTGTTGGAGACGGGCCTCGGGATTCCGATCACACTTTCCTTGGTCTACATGGAGATTGCGCGGCGGCTGGTGAAACCGGTCCACGGAATCGGCCTGCCTGGGCACTTCATCGTGCGTTTCGACGACGGGGATGATTCCAAATACCTGGATGTCTACAACGGCGGAATGACGCTGGACGAGGAGGATTGCCGCCGCCTCGCGAGGGTGGACAAGCTGGAGCCACACATGCTGGCACCCGTGGACCGGCGGACGATAGTAATGCGCATGATCAACAACCTGCGTCAGGTCTATTTCTCGCAAGGGGAGCCCGGCAAGGCGCTGAAAGTGTTGGATTTGCTGCTGGAAGCCGACCCGCTTTCGGCTGACGAGCACAAACAGCGCGGCGTGGCACTACTGCATCTGAACCGGATGGCGGAGTCAGCCGCAGCATTCCGACGGTATTTGGAAATCTTCCCGCAGGCACCGGATCGGGACCAGATCCAGACACAGATCAAGTCGCTGGCGTACTGGGTGGCTTCCCGGAACTAGAACGTACATTCCACATTGACACCAGCGTACATGTGCACTAGTATCAAATCATGACCGCCAGCATCACCGCAAACATTACGCAATTCCGCAAGGAGCTATTCACGTTCGCCGACCAAGCCCTCCAAGGCCAGTCGGTGGGATTCGTTCACCGCGGTGTGCAGTTCCGGGTTGTACCTGAGACCAAGCAGTCGAAACTGGCGAACCTTTCCGGACAGCAGGTTGTCGCGAAGGATCTCGACCTCGAATCAGCCGGTCACGAGTTGCTTGCCGAAATGGAAGCCGAGTGGCGCAAGGATTGGTCTGAACTGTGATCGCCTACCTCGACACGCATGTCGTGGTTTGGCTCTGCCAGAACAGTGTCGAGAAGCTTTCGCCCCGGGCCTTGGACACCATCAACGATTTCGACCTGCTGGTCTCCCCGGCCGTTCTGATTGAACTGAATTTCCTCTATCAGATCGGTCGGATTATCCGCGCTCCACAGGATTTGGCAAAACAGCTGCGGACACAGATCGGCGTGGAAGTCTGCAAGCACCCCTTCCACGACTTGGCCGAAACGGCACTCTTCGAAACGTGGACGCGCGATCCCTTTGACCTGATGATCGTTTCGCATGCCAAGGCCAATCGGTTCTCGCCGTTGGTGACATGCGACGAAAAAATCAGGGCCCACTACCCGCCCGCAGTCTGGTAGTCCTATTTGCGGAACACCAGAATATGCTGCTGCGGCAGGATTTCAATCGATTCCACAAACTTGAACTGAGCCGGTTCCAGTTCCGCGCGGACCTGCTTCACGGTCATCTTGTGCTCCACCTTGATCGGTACGTTCGGATCCTCGCCCCGGTACTCCAGCAGCACCAAGCGTCCACCGGGCTTCAACGACTCCCGCATCCGCGCCAGCATCTTTTGGGGCTCTGAAAACTCGTGGTAGACATCCACCAGCAAAATCAGGTCAACAGCGTCCACCGGAAGCCTCGGATCATCGATGGTTCCCAACACCGGCCGCACGTTCGAAAGCTTGCGGGCCTTCATGTTCCGGTCGAGCATATCCAACATAACCTGTTGAATATCTTCGGCATACACAATTCCTTCGGGGCCCACCCGCTCCGCCAGCCTCCAGGAAAAATAGCCGACTCCCGCCCCGATGTCGGCAACAGTCGAGCCGCGTGCAATCTTCAATGCGTCGAGCGCCTGGTCTGGATGCTCCTCCTCCACACGTTCGGGACGGACCAGCCAATCGGCACCGCCCGGACCCATCACCTGGGCGATCCGCCGTTTGGTGACCGGATGCACGTCCTGCGCGGGACACGCGACGACGGCCAACAAGACAAGGGCAAGACTGCGGGCAAGAGTGGTGATTTTCCTCATGAACGGCTCCGGCCCTATTCTAGCGGATTCCCCATTGGAACGGATCGGCCGGATCCAGGATCAGCTGGACTTCGCCGGTGACGAAGGCCGCCCCACGGATCCTTGGACGCACGACCCCGTCGACAACCGATACTGACGCCTCGAAGACGCTCCCGATCACGCTCTCCTGCCGCCACACTTGGCCCCCGGACAGCTTTCCGTCGGCATAAAGACAGGCCACCTTGGCGCTGGTGCCGGTTCCGCACGGTGAGCGGTCCCAAGCCTTGCCCGGACACAGCACAAAATTCCTCGAATCCGACCCGGCCAGAACCGGCGGCCCAAACAACTCCACGTGATCCACTTCCGGATAACCCTGGCTGTTTACGGCCTGCCGGATGGCCCACGCATAGTCGGTCAGCGACTCCAGATTCGTCGATTCCAGTGCTACCGGAGCCCCCGAAGTGAGGAAAAACCAGTTTCCGCCCCACGCCACGTCTCCCGTTACAAGCCCGTAACCGGGAACCTCCACCTGAACACCCGCCGCACTCCGGTAGCTGGGGACATTGGTGATCGTCACGTCCCCTTCCGGGTGCAGCTCGGCCTCCACCAAGCCGACAGGCGTCTCAATCCGGTGGACTCCGGGCCCGATCCGCCCCATGTGCCGAAGAGTCGCCACCAAGCCGATGGTCCCGTGCCCGCACATCCCAAGGAACCCGACATTGTTGAAAAAGATCACCCCGGCAGCACATCCCGGATCCACCGGCTCGCACAACAGAGCCCCAACCATGGCGTCGGAGCCCCTGGGCTCGTTCACGATCGCAGACCGGTAGTGGTCGAATTGCGCCCGGAACACCTCCAAACGGTCCTGCATGGAGCCTGTCCCGAGGTCCGGGCCACCGGAAACCACCACCCTGGTCGGCTCCCCGGCCGTGTGTGAGTCAATCGCATGAATTCGAAATGGCATGTGCAACAATGATCGCTTGTTCGCCGCGATCAGCTCCTTTGATGTGATCATAGTCGGTTCGGGCATCGTCGGCTCGGCTTGCGCGCGCGAACTTGCCGACGCCGGACTGAATGTGGCCGTCTGCGAGGAGTCCGTCATCGGTGGAGGCGCAACAGCCGCCGGAATGGGGCATGTTGCGGTCATGGACGATTCCGATGCCCAGTTCGCCCTGACAAACTATTCCCAGCGCCTCTGGTGGGAATTGGCGCCAACCCTCCCCGCCGAAGCGGAGTTTTCCGGCTGCGGCTCCTTGTGGGTGGCAGCGGATGACGAGGAAATGGCCGAGGTCCACCGCAAGAGCGCTTACTATTCGGCGCGGGGTGTTGCGGTTGAC
>CAITMP010000062.1 GCA_903893525.1 uncultured Acidobacteriia bacterium
ATCCGCGTAGACTTCCTCGACAGTTCCGTTGGGGTTGCCGGGGGCCGCGTAGGAGAGCGAGGCCGGGAATCCGGTGGCGGCATCGAAGGTCAGCGTCAGGGAGTGGCCGGCTTTGTCGGAAATTTCGACCTTGCCGCCCGCTTCCGAGATGGTGCGGTCCGGATTTTCGCCGCTGGCAAGCAGCGTGAACCAGATCTTGAACGATTCGAACGCGATTTGGTTCAACTGCGCCGGGGGAAGCGCGGTGGAGCCCTGCGGCGTTACCGACCATCCGCTCTTCCCATCCGAATAGGTTGCCACCTTGCCGAACGGCAGGACATTCTCCTGGCGGAAGTGCGATGGGGCCAGCCACTGCTCATTCTGGGTGACCTTGAGCCCGCCAGCCGCTTGATCCAGCTGGATGGTGCCGGACTGTGTGAAGTCCTTCACAGCCAAGAGCTTGGCGGTACCACCCACAGCGGCGGCCGCTTTGGCCAGGAGCGCTTTGCCGCGTGCGGCACTACCGGCGTCGGCCGGACCCGCCGCCTTTTTCGCCTTGGGCTGCGGAATCGTCAGGTCCAAATCGGAGACGGGCCGGTCGAGCGAGGTCAGCGGCTTGCCGAATTCCTTCGGGTTGCCCGTTGCCACGATCACGAACTTCGCCGGATCCAGGTACTTCTGCGCCACACGCTGGATGTCCTCGCGGGTCACCCCGGCGACGGCCTTCTGGTAGCTGAAGATGAAGTCGTCGGGATAACCGAAGTAGCGGTAGGTGAGCAAACGGCCCAGGGTCTTCGACGGCGTGTCGAAGTTGAACACGAAGCTGTTCTCCACCTTCTGGCGTGCCGATTCCAGTTCCTCCGGCGTCACGGGCTGCTCGCGAATGCGCAGAACCTCCTGGTCGATCGCCTTCAGGGCATCCGCCGTGCTTTCGGACTTGGTGCTGCCGGAAATTTCGAACAGTCCCTGGTGGTCGTAACCGGCACCCCAATTCGCGCTCACGTCGTAGGCGTAGCCCAGTTTCGTGCGAACTTTCTGGAACAACCGGCTGGAGAACCCGCCACCCAGAATGTCGGCCATCACTTCCAGCGCCGGGGCATCCTTGTCGTTCAGCATGCCGCCGAACTGGCCGAGGGCGAAGCTGGTCTGGTTGACGTCCTCGCGCGTCGCCACGTAGATGCCGGGCTTCGGCGTGTTGTTTACTTTCGGAAACGCCGGAACGGGGGCCTGGGTGACTTTCCAATCGGCGAACAATTTCTCCAGCTTGGCCTTCATTTCGGAGGAGTTGAAATCGCCCTGGACGGCCAGAATCACATTGGCGGGAAAGAAATAGCGTTTGTAGAACGCCACAAGATCGTCACGGGAGATGTTGTCGATGTTCTCGTACTCCATCCGCCAGCCGTAGGGGTTGTCACGCCCGTAGACGATATCTGTGAATTCGCGCTGCGAGATGCCATGGGCGTCGTCGTTGCGGCGGGAGATGCCGCTGCGCATCTGGGTCTTCAGAAGGTCGATGCGGTCCTGGCGGAAGCCGGGCTTGGTGATCACGTCGTGGAAGACTTGGAGAACTTCGTCCGTGCGCTCCTTCAGGGTATTGAAGCGGACGCTGCCGTTGCTCTCCCCGATGGCGGTTTCCACGGAGGCCGCAATGTTTTCCAGCTGCTCGTCGATTTGGTCGCCGGGACGGTCGGTGGTGCCGCCGCTGCGGAGTGTTGACCCGGTGATGGTCGCGAGGCCGACCTTGTCCTTGGGATCAAACAGGTTTCCGGTGCGGACCAACGCGGTGCCGCGAACGGTGGGGAGCTCGTGGTTTTCCAGCAGGTACACCTTCATCCCGTTGGGGAGGGTGGCCTCCTCCACCTTTGGAATCTGGACGTCGCGGAGCTTCGGGAACTTGATTGCATTCCAAGTGGTGGCGGGGACAAGTTTGCCCTGTCCGAATGCCAACAGGGGCAGGAACACCAAAAATACCAGTTTTCTCACTTCGATTCCCCTTGCTTGCTTTCAGCCTTTTCCGCTGGCTGGTAGGTGGACGCGATGGTCCGGTTCTTGGCCGTAAAATACTGTTTGGCTACGCGCTGGACATCGGCGGCGGTCACCTTGTCGATGTCCTCAAGCCCTGTAAAAAGCACCCTCCAGTTTCCATAGTTCACGTGGTAGGAGGCCAGCAGTTGCGCCAACCCCTCGTTGCTATCGAGTTGGCGGATCAAGCCGGCGCGCGTCTTGGTTTTCACGCGTGCCAGCGCCGCCTCGTCGATGGGCTCGCTGACGAACTTCGTCAGCATTGCGTCCAACTCCTTTTCGTTCTCTTCGAGCGTGTGGCCCTGGGCCGGAACCAGCACGAACAGGAAGAGACCGGGATACTTGCCGCCCGGGAACGTCGCGTCCGCCTGGGCGGCGAGGGCGATCCGTTTGTCGCGGACCATGTCCTTATAGAGCAAGCTGGTGCGGCCGCCTGACAGCAAGCCGGCGATCACGTCGAAAACCGGGTCGTCCTTGTCGTTTTGGTTGGGGCGGTGGTAGGCGATGAATTCGATCGGCTGCGTGGGGGATTCGATCTTCGCGCGCCGTTCGCCCTCCTGCGGGGGTTCCACGGAAACAATCGGGCCCGGGACCGGCTTCTTGGCTAGACGTCCAAAATAGGCCTCGGCCAGAGCCTTGATCTTCGCCGGATCCACGTCGCCCACCACGGAAATCGTCATATTGCCCGGGACGTAGTACTTTTCGAAGAACTGGCGGGCGTCGTCGGTCCGCAGGTTTTCAATATCGCTGGCCCAACCGACCGGTGACACATGGTAGGGATGCGCGATCATGGCCGTGGCGGACAACAGCTCCACCAGCTTGCCCTGGGGATCGGATTCGGTGCGCATACGGCGCTCCTCGCGGACCACGCTGCGCTCCTTGTAGAACTCGCGCAGGACCGGATGCAGGAAGCGGGCCGATTCCAGGTAGAACCAGAGTTCAACGCGGTTCGCGGGGAAGTTGTAGAAGTAGGTGGTGGAGTCCTCACCGGTTCCGGCGTTCATCCCGACGCCGCCGTTTTCGTCGATGATTTGGGTATAGCGGTTCGGCACAACGTAGGTGCCGGCCTTTTCGATTGCGGCATCCAGCGCTGCGTCCAGTTTCGCCAGAATGGCCTTGTCGGCGCGCGGGCCCTTGTTTTTTTCGGCTTCCATCGCGTCATAGGCGGTTTCGACGGCAGCAAGCGCCTTCTTCTCGGCGACCGCATCGGTGGTGCCGATGAGGTCCGTGCCCTTGAACGCCATGTGCTCGAACATGTGGGCGATGCCGGATTTGCCCTTCGGATCGTCCACCGACCCCGCGTTTACATAGGTATGGAATGAGACCACCGGGGCCTCATGCCGCTCGAGAACAATGAAATGCAAGCCGTTGGCGAGCGTGAACTCGGTCACACGCTTTTCGAATTGCTTCAGATCCTGGGCTTGAAGGCCGGCGGCGCACGCCAGCGCGGCAAATGCGAACGCCCATTTGGTTCCACTGCGAATGTTCAAACAAATCCTCCACAATCCTTGACTCTACCAAGAACGGTCTTGACAGATGTTGGACGCAGGTGGTGCGTCAAACGGCTCACCAAGTGCATACTGAAATCAGGAGACGCCCCCCCATGAAAATTCTGATCGCACTCGCCTTGATCGCAGCACCCGCATTCTGCGCCCCCAGGACGTGGACGGGGCAGATTACGGACAGCATGTGCGGGAAGGACCACGCGGCGATGTCGCCCGGCGCAAAGACGGTGAACGGACACGACTGCACCCTCGCGTGCGTCAAGGCCGGGTCGAAATTCGCCTTTGTGAACGACGGCAAGGTGATCCAGATTGCCAACCAGACCTTCCCGGAATTGGCGAAGGCCGCCGGGGCCACTGTCAGCCTTACCGGCGAACTCGCCGCCGACGGCAAATCCGTTACGGTTTCGAAGATCGCAGTGAAGAAGTAGCCCGGCATTTGGCAGACTGCGTGCTGTAGTTTGAGCCTACGGATGAAAATACCAGCCAGCCGCGCGATGGCGATCCTGCTCACGGCGATCCTGCTGTGGGGGGGATGCCTTTTCTGCGTCCAGGCCAAGAGCTGCTGCGATCCGGCGGGCGGCTGCAAACAGGCGAAGTCGAGAACAACCGCACAGGCTGGCTGCGCCACCCAGCCATTTTCCGAAACCAAGGCACCGTCGACACCGCAACTTGCGGAACTGGCCAATCCCGCCCCGAAGCCTGAATTGCACGTCCGCGCATTCGTGCCATGGACGCCGCAACGTCCGGATCCCCCTCCCGACCTGAACGTCCTCCATTCCATCCTCCGGATTTGAACCTCCTGCATCTGCGGCCGATCCCCCGTTGGCATACGCACTTGTTCAGGAGAAACCGTGTCCACCCCATGTATTTTCATGGTGTTGGCGGTGTTGGGCTGGGTCCTGCCCATGCACGCCGCCAGCCCCGTCCGCATTGCCGACCTCGTTTCCGAGGCTCTGGCCAACAACCCGGAGATCCTCGCGGCCCAAAAGGTCTACGAGGCCGCACGCCAGCGCCGGGCGCGCGAATCCAGCATGCCCGATCCCGTTCTGTCCGTCGGTTACACCAGCAACGGTGGACCGCTGCCGGGCCAGCAGCTCGGAAGCAATCCGACGAGCAATATCGGATTTTCCGTCGCCCAGGAGATCCCCTACCCCGGCAAACTCCAATTGCGCGGCCAAATCGCCGCCAAGGATGCCGAAGCCGAATTCTGGCAGTACCAGGCGGTGCAACTGGCGGTCCGGTCACGGGTGGTGCAGGCGGCGCACCGGCTGCACCACACATATGCCGCGGTCGGTATTGAGGAGCACGCCAAGGCGGTCCTGTCCGACATGCTGCGGGTTTCCGAGGCCCGCTACGTCGCCGGAAAAGCAGCCCAACAGGATATTTTCAAGACCCAGACGCAACTTTCGATGATGGAAACCCGCATCATCAAGATGCTGCAGGATCGTGCCATGGCCGAGGCCGAGTTGAACAGCTTGCTGAACCGCAAACCGGGCAACGCGGTCGGCGAGCCGGTGTCAGAGGAGGTTCCGCACCCCGCCCTCAGTGTGGATGAGATCCTGGTCCGCGCGCTTGCAACATCACCCGAACTCAACCGGCGGCTCAAGATGGTCGCGCGCAGCGAACTCGGCGTCAACCTGGCGCGCAAGGACTTCCACCCGGACTACACCGTCTCGGCAGGGTATTACAACCAGGGCGGCATGTCGCCGATGTACCAGGTGCGGGTGGATGTGCCGATCCGGCTCCACGCCGAATCCCGCCAGCGGCCGGCGCTGAACGAGCAGGTGGATCTGCTGTCGGAATCGCGGCGAAACTACGAGGCGGCACAGCAGTCGCTCCAGTTTCGGGTCCGCTCGGCTTGGGCCGAGCTGGAAACAGCGTCGCGGTTGGCGAAACTCTACACGGACACGGTGCTGCCGCAGAGTCGGCTCACGGTGGAGTCCTCCCTAACGGCCTACCAGACCGGCAACGCGGACCTGGTTTCCGTCCTCAGCAATCTGGCCACCGAGATCGATGTTGAGGAGCAGTTTCACGAACAGGAACTGAACTACGCACTGGCCATCGCCCGAATCGAGGAAATGACGGGCGTGGAGATTTCGAGCGGGAGGGACAAATGAAGATCCTACGATTTTTCGCGGTTGTCATTTTCGCCGGACTGGTCTTCGTCGGCGGTTTCGGCTACGGGCGCTGGTACTCCACCAAGCCGACGGGCGCAAAGACCGAACACAGGGTCATGTACTACGTGGACCCCATGCATACGTGGTACAAATCCGACAAACCGGGAATCGCCCCCGATTGCGGCATGAAATTGGAGCCGGTTTACGCCGATGGCGGCGGCGAGCAGCCCAACACGGAGCCCAAGCCGGACAACGCAATTCAAGTCCCAGACCAACAGCAGCACCTGGCAGGCGTGCGGTATGGAACAGCGGAATGGAGCGAGGGCGGCGATTCGATCCGCGTATCCGGCCGAGTGATGCCCGACGAAACCCGCGCCACCCGCGTTCAGGCCCGCACAGATGGCTGGATCACCGATGTCTCCACGGATTTCGTGGGCAAGTTCGTCACAAAGGGACAGCAGATGCTCACGCTCTACAGCCCGGAGCTGCTGAATGCGCAACAGGAATACCTCCTGGCGCTGAAGGCGAAATCGGTGATGCAGCACAGTTCCATGCAGGAGTCCGTGGTGAACAGCGAGGCCTTGGCGGAGGCGGGCAGGCGCCGGTTGCTGCTCCTGAACCTCACCGAGGGGCAAATCGCGGAAATCGAGCGCACGCAGAAGCCGGTGCAGTCGGTGGTGTTCTACGCGCCCGCCAGCGGTTATGTGACGGCACGGAATGCGTTTCCAGGCCAAAGGGTGACACCGGAGACCGAGCTTTTCAGCCTGCTCGACCTCAACGGCGTCTGGGTGGTGGCGGATGTGTTCGAGGCCGATGCGCAGAAAGTCCGCGTTGGCCAGGAGGCGCGCATCGCCATCCCCGGCTCGAAGGAGTCCCTCTTCTCGCGCGTCACCTTCATCCAGCCGCAGGTGGACCAGGCCACGCGCACTGTGAAGGTTCGCTTGGAGCTGCTCAATCCGAAGATGCAGTTGCGTCCCGACATGTGGGTCGATGTCACGGTGAATCTGGGTGGGGGTCGCCGTCTGACGGTTCCAGCCGAGGCCGTGATCGACGCCGGAAACGCGAAAACCATCTTCGTGGACCGTGGGAACGGCTATTTCGAGCCCCGTGCGGTGGAGACCGGTGCCCGGCTTGCCGACCGCGTGGAGATCCTGGGTGGCCTGAAGGCGGGGGAAAGAATCGCCACCTCCGGCACCTTCCTGCTGAATTCGGAGAGCCAGATGAGGAAGGCCGAACATGATTGACGCCATTATCGAGTTTTCCGGCCGCAACAAGTTCGCCGTCTTCGTGCTGGTGGCGGCGGCGGTGGGTGCGGGACTGTGGTCGATGCGCACCATTCCGCTGGATGCGATCCCGGATTTGAGCGATACCCAGGTAATCGTCTATTCGCGATGGGACCGCAGCCCCGACATCATGGAGGACCAGGTGACATACCCGATCTCCTCCGCCATGCTGTCCGTGCCCGGCGTGCGCACCGTGCGCGGGTTCTCCGATTTCGGATACTCCTACGTGTACATCATTTTCGAGGAAGGCACCGACATCTACTGGGCACGGTCCCGGACGCTCGAATACCTCTCGGCAGTCCAGCCGCGTCTGCCGCAGGGTGTGCGGACGGAACTCGGCCCGGATGCCACGGGCATCGGCTGGGTCTTCCAATATGTGCTGACCGACCCCACCGGCAAGCACGATCTCGCGCAGCTCCGGTCCGTGCAGGACTGGTTCCTGCGCTACCAACTCCAATCTGTGCAAGGGGTTGCGGAGATTGCGCCGCTTGGGGGATTCGTCCGGCAGTACCAAGTGAACGTGGACCCGGTGAAGCTGCAGGCCTACAGGCTCCCGATTTCCAAGGTGGTGGAGGCGGTCCGGGCCGGGAACAACGATGTGGGCGGACGGTTGGTGGAAATGAGCGGGGCCGAATACATGGTCCGGGGGCGGGGATACGCCAAATCCACGGAAGACATCGCCAACATTGTCCTGAACAGTGCCGAGGACGGGGTGCCGATCCGGGTACGCGACGTCGGCGTAGTGGAACTTGGGCCCGACATCCGGCGGGGCATCTCGGACCTGAACGGCACGGGCGATGCGGTATCGGGAATCGTCGTGATGCGCCAAGGGGAGAACGCCTTGGCTGTGATCGAAAAAATCAAGGCCAAACTGAAGGAGATCGAGCCCGGGCTACCCGCCGGGGTCAAGGTGGTCCCGGTCTACGACCGATCCGAATTGATTCTGCGGTCCATCGACAACCTGAAACACACGCTGATCGAGGAATTGATCATCGTCTCGATCGTGATTCTTCTCTTCCTCTGGCATGTGCCGAGCGCGGTGATCCCGGCGCTCACCATCCCCATCGCCATCATCATCTCGTTCATCCCGATGCGGATGATGGGGGTGACTGCGAACATCATGTCGCTGGGCGGGATCGCGATCGCGGTGGGGGCGATGGTGGACGCGTCCATCGTGGTGGTGGAACAGACCCACAAGAAGCTGGAGGAATGGGAGAGGACAGGCCGCAAGGAGGACTACCACCGGGTGGTGATCGATGCGGTGAAGGAAGTCGGCGGCCCCAGCTTCTTCGCACTTCTGGTGATCGCCGTCGCGTTCCTGCCGGTACTAGCGCTGGAGGCGCAGGAGGGTCGGCTCTTCAAACCGCTGGCCTACACCAAGAACTTCTCCATGATCATCGCGGCGGTGCTGGCTATTACTCTCGATCCCGCCATGCGCCTTGTTTTCACACACATGCAGGATTTCCAGTTCCGCCCCCGGTGGCTGGCCCGCTTTGTCAGCGCAATCCTGGTGGGCAAGATCCACTCCGAGGAATCCCACCCGATCAGCAAGATCCTCATCGCGGTCTACCATCCCGTGGCAGCATGGAGCCTGCGCTGGAAGTGGCTGGTGCTGGCGGGCGCGGTGGCGCTGGTGGCGGTTACGGTCCCGGTCTACCGGACGCTCGGATCGGAGTTCATGCCGCCCCTGGACGAGGGGGCGATTCTCTACATGCCCACAACGGTGCCGGGCATCTCCGAAACCCAGGCGCAAAAGCTGCTCCAAGCGCAGGACCGGATTCTCGCCCGCTTCCCGGAAGTCTCGCAGGTCTTCGGCAAGGCCGGCCGCGCGGAAACATCCACCGACCCGGCGCCGCTGTCGATGGCCGAAACCATCGTGACCCTGAAGCCGGTGGCGGAGTGGCGGAGGGTGGATACCTGGTACACCGCCTGGGCTCCGAAATGGATCCGGCCTTGGTTCCAGCACATCACGCCCGACCATATTTCCCAGGAGAATCTGGTGGCCGAGATGAACCGCGCGCTCAAGATGCCCGGGGTTTCGAACGCTTGGACGATGCCGATCAAGAATCGGATCGACATGCTGACGACGGGCATCCGCACTCCGGTCGGGGTCAAGGTGTTCGGGTCCGATATCCAACAGATTGAACAGCTTGGGCAGCGGATTGAGACTTTGCTGCGTCCGGTGCGCGGCACCCGGAGCGTCTACGCGGAAAGAACTGCGGGCGGGTATTTCCTGGACGTCGTCTGGGACCGGGACAAGCTGGCGCGGAACGGGCTCAGCATCGAGGACGCCCAAGGGGTGGTGATGAGCGCTTTCGGCGGCGAAAATGTCACCACGACCGTGGAAGGTCGCGAGCGCTACCCGGTCAACGTGCGCTACCAGCGCGGTTACCGCAATGATCCGGCGGCACTGGGGCGAGTTCTGGTTCCCGTAATGGGCGGGCAGCGGCAGATTCCGGTCTCCGAACTGGGCGAAGTGAAACTGGCCACCGGCCCCTCCATGCTGCGCGACGAAAATGGCCTACTGAGCGGCTACGTGTATGTCGATATCGCGGACCGCGACATCGGGACCTATGTGGAGGAGGCGAAATCGGTGGTCGCGCGCGGCCTGAAACTCCCGCCCGGCTACTCCATTTCCTGGAGCGGCCAATATGAAGGGATGGCGAGGGTCCGCCAACGCCTGATGCTGGTGGTGCCCCTGACGCTGTTCCTGGTGATGATGCTGCTCTACATGAACACGCGGTCGGCGGTGAAAACGCTGATCATTGTGTGCGCGGTGCCGTTTTCGGCGGTCGGGGCCATCTGGTTTCTGCACTTGCTCGGCTACAACATGAGCATCGGGGTGTGGGTGGGACTGATCGCCCTGATGGGGGTGGATGCGGAAACGGCCATCTTCATGCTGTTGTATTTGGACATCGCCTACGAACATGCGGAGCGCGACGGGCGGCTGAACAGCCTCAAGGACCTGCAGGACGCGATTCTGGAGGGTGCGGTGAAACGCATCCGCCCGAAATTCATGACGGTAGCCGCGATGTTCCTGGGTCTGGCACCCATTATGTGGTCTGTGGGAACGGGGGCGGACGTGATGAAGCGGATCGCGGCGCCCATGATCGGGGGGATTTTCACGTCCTTCCTTCTGGAGTTGGTGGTGTACCCGGCAATCTATGAGGTGTGGAAATGGCATTTCGAACTGAAACCAAGACTTGCGCGTGTTTGATCTTGCTGGCAACCGCCTTGGGCGCGGCTCCGAAGAGTTACAACGTGGTCCACAAGCACCTCCGGCACGGGGGCGCGGGGGTGTTGAAGATTGACGACGCCGGAATCACGTTCACCGAATCCGGCAAGGGCTCCACCGTGAAAGATTCCCGCGTCTGGAAGTTCGAAGATATCCAGGAATTGCGCCTGGGGCCGGACTTCCTGCGAATCCTGACGTATGAACCCAGTTTGCGGACGTTGAACCGCGACCGTATATACGTTTTCGAGAAGACACCGGCCGCACTTGCAACGGAGTGGTACCCCGTCTTCCGCAACAAGCTCGACAAGCGGTTCGTGGCAGCCCTGGCGGATCCTGATGTCGTGCCCGAGTGGCAGATGCCGGTGCGGGGAGGCACGTTGGTCGTGGGCAAGGACCGGATTGTCTTCAAGAGCGTGCGCCCCGGGGAATCGCGGACATGGAGGATGTCCGACATCGAAAGCGTTGGCAGTTCCGGGCCGTTCGACCTGACAATCAGCGTCCTCGAACGCACCTTCCGCTTCCAGTTGAAGGAGGAGATGGCGGATTCCCGCTACCAAGCATTGTGGATGCGGGTGACGCGGGGGCAGGGGCTGAAAATTCTTGGCGTGGAGTAAGCCAATACCCGAGCCAGGTAATACTGGAAGTTTGTCCTCAATGGAAGCTCTCACAGGCACTACTCCGGCCGGTTGGGCCGTCGAAAACCCGCACGCCGCCGTCGATCTGGTCCGCGACCCGGCCACCAACCGCATCACTCCCGTTCCGTCCTCCCCGGACCGGACGGATTTCGTCGGGCGCTTGCCCGGCATCTCCGCGGCCAGTTTGGGCGATCCGTCATTCATGGCGGTCCACAAGGTCCGGCTGCCCTACATTTGCGGCGAAATGGCGAACGGCATCGCCAGCGTACCCATGGTGCAGGCGATGGCCAAGGCCGGATTGCTGGGATTTTTCGGCGCAGCCGGACTGCCACTGCATGAAATCGAGAAAGCCGTGGCGCAGTTGAAGGCGACGGTCGGCGACGCCAGCTGGGGATCCAATCTCATCCATTCGCCCCAGGACCCGGACTTGGAGGAGCGCTCGGTGGATCTCTACCTGCGCGAGGGCGTCACCCGCGTATCGGCTTCGGCGTTCATGGCACTGCGTCCCAGCATCGTGCGCTATGCCTGCACGGGCCTGAAGACGGCACCGGATGGGTCGATCATCCGCCGCAACCACGTTTTCGCGAAGATTTCCCGTGTTGAGGTGGCGAAGCCGTTCCTCGCGCCCGCACCGGACAACATGCTCGCGGCGTTGGTGGAAAAGGGCCAACTCACTCGTGAAGAGGCGGATCTGGCGCGGCGCATTCCGGTGGCGGAGGATTTCAGTGTTGAAGCCGATTCGGGTGGACATACCGACAACCGTCCGTTGACAGTTCTGCTGCCCGCCATCCTGACCCTGCGCGATGAGATGGTGGCGAAATACGGGTTCACGAGTCCGATCCGCATTGGTGCGGCCGGTGGATTGGGGTCGCCAGGCGGTGTCGCGGCGGCTTTCGCTGCGGGCGCTGCCTATGCGCTCACCGGTTCCGTGAACCAGGCGGCGATTGAATCGGCTTTGAGCCCGGCTGGCAAGAAGCTGCTGTGCCAAGCGGCGGCGACAGATGTGATGATGGCCCCGGCGGCCGACATGTTCGAGCTGGGCGTGAAGGTCCAAGTGCTGAAGCGGGCGACGTTCTTTGCCGCACGCGCCTCCAAGCTTTACGAACTCTATTCACGGCACGATTCGCTCGAATCCATCCCGACCGACACCATGAAAGCCTTGGAGCGCGACGTCTTCAAGCAGCCGGTGGCGCAAATCTGGGCCGACACGGAGGCGTTTTTCCAGAAGCGCATGCCGCATGAGATCGAAAAAGCCTACCGCGAGCCCAAGCACAGGATGGCGCTGGTGTTCCGTTGGTACCTGCACTTCGCCAGCCGTTGGGCCATTTCGGGCGAGGCCGGACGCCAAGCCGACTACCAGATTTGGTGCGGACCGGCGATGGGCGCGTTCAACCAGTGGGCCGCCGGCAGTTTCCTAGCCCCGCCGGAAAACCGCACCGTGGTCCAGATTGCCCTGAACATGATGCACGGGGCGGCGTCGATCACGCGGGCCCACCAACTGCGCACGATGGGCGTGGATGTTCCGCAGCAGTGCTTCAACTTCGCACCCCGGAAGTTCGCGGAATAGCCACTTAGGCCAGCAGGCCGTCGACAACTTCCCCGGCCACATCCGTCAGACGGAAGGCCCGGCCTTGGAACTTGAAAGTGAGCCGTTTGTGGTCGATGCCGAGGCACTTCAAGACGGTAGCCTGGACATCGTGGACCGGAACCGGGTCCTTCACGACGTTGTATGAGAAATCATCGGTTTCGCCGTAGACCAAGCCGGGCTTGATGCCGCCGCCCGCCATCCACGTGGAAAAACAGCGTGGGTGGTGGTCACGGCCGTAGTTGCCGTCCATCAGCTTGCCTTGGCAGTAGACGGTGCGGCCGAATTCCCCACCCCAAATCACCAGCGTGTCGTCCAACAGACCGCGCTGCTTGAGGTCCTGAACGAGTGCCGCAGAGGGCTGGTCGACGCTTTGGCACTGGAGCGCGATATCGCGGGGCAAATCGCCGTGCTGGTCCCAGCCGCGCTTGTAGATTTGGATGAAGCGCACGCCCCGCTCGGCCATGCGCCGGGCCATCAGGCAATGCGCCGCGTAGGTGCCGGGCTTACGGGCGTCGGGGCCGTAGAGGTCGAAGGTGCTCTGGGGCTCCTTCGAGAGGTCCATCAGTTCCGGAACGGAGGTCTGCATGCGGTACGCCATCTCGTACTGCGCAATGCGGGTCTCGATTTCCGGATCGCCGTAGGTTTCGGCGTTCATATGGTTGAGCTTGGCGACGCCGTCCAGCATCCGGCGGCGTGTTTCCTTCGAGATACCGGGGGGATCCGACAAATAGAGAACCGGATCGCCCGAGGCTCGGAAGTTGACGCCCTGGTACTTCGACGGGAGAAAGCCGTTGCCCCAAAGTCGGGAGAAGAGGGGCTGGTCCGTATTGATGCCGCTGGTCTGGGCGATCATCACCACGAAGGCGGGCATGTTCTGGTTCTCGCTGCCCAACCCGTAGCTCACCCAGGAGCCGAAACTGGGGCGGCCGGGCTGCTGGCTACCGGTCTGAATGAAGGTGATGGCCGGATCGTGGTTGATCGCGTCCGTGTTCGTGGTGCGGACGATAGCGATGTCATCGACGATCTTCGCCGTATGCGGCAATAGTTCGCTGACCCATGCGCCGGACTTGCCGTGTTGCGCGAACTTGAAGATGCTGCGCACAACCGGGAAAGCGGACTGGCCCGAGGTCATGCCCGTAATGCGCTGACCCATGCGGATGGAACCGGGCAATTCGGTGCCGTGGAGCTTGTCCAGGGTCGGCTTGTAATCGAAGGTTTCCAGCTGCGACGGGGCTCCGGACTGGTGCAAATAGATGATCCGCTTGGCCTTGGGAGCGAAATGCGGGATACCGGGCAACCCCCCGGTGGTGCCGGGATCGGCGGCATAACCATCACGAGCCAGCATGGAGGCCAGTGCGGGGATGCCGATTCCGGCTGCTCCCTGGCGGAAGAAATGGCGGCGTGTGGGGTCGAGCGGGTTGACCGGCGGTTTGACGGGCTGATGCATCATTGCTTTGTCACCGTTTCATCCAGATTCAGAATCAGTCCGGCCACGACAGAATAGGCCGCCAACTCGGACTTGTCGAGCTTGGGATTCACCGGGACTTCGCCATTCTTCAGCAACGCGGCGGCCCGATCCTCATGACGTTTGTATTCGAGCAGTTCAGCGTTCAGTTCGCCGCTCAGCACCGCCAGTTCCTTCG
>CAITMP010000063.1 GCA_903893525.1 uncultured Acidobacteriia bacterium
CCGCCGTGGTGGATTCGCTGGACGACGCGGCGGAAAAGGCCTACGACGCCTGGCCCAGCCGTGTCTACGTGATCTCCCGGGAAGGCACGATCCTCTATTCAAGCGCGCTGATCGAGGAGGAATTCGACGGTGCAGCGTTGGAAGCTGCCATAAAGTCGGCGGCAAAAACTATTTCGACTCGTCCAAAACCTCGATAGCGTTGACGCAAGCATAGTTGCGCGACGGAGGCATGGAGATCATGATCTTCCCTTGCGCGTTGGCCTCAACCGCACGCTGCGCGACAACCAGTGGCCGCCCCTGACTACCCGACTCCTTGTAAATATCCAAATTCCGGCGAACCGCCATCCCGTTGATCAGGATGTCGAAGACGCGGCTCCCGATGCCCCCTCCGCCAGGCATGCCCTTCCCGAACCAGCTCTCGGTGAAGTACATATTCACTGTGTAACGGCTCCCCTCGGCCACCGGGATGACGTAGGATAGGTTCCCATAGCGCTCGCCACGAAACAGTTCAGGATCCGGACCCACGGCGGTCGACTCGGGACGGGAGATCAACAGCCCACTGAGAGCCGCTTTGTCCGGCTGCCAAGTCCGCCCGGTGGTGTCCTTGTAGCCCCGGTCGTGCGCGATCCAACGAATGGGACGCAGCCGCCCGGGGACGCCGGGCACCAGCTCGATCGCATTCACAAACGGCGCATTGCTGATCGGCTGGAATTCCAGATGGAGTTTGCCGTCCGCACCCGGCCGGATGTCCTTGAAGACCCGGATATCGGCCGCGCCGGCGCCGACATCACGGATTACGTCCAAATCCGCGATCAAAGGTTTTCCGTTGGCATTTATAGCAAAGGCGCGCGATGCCTCGCCGCCCCCGGCAACATTCTCACTACCGAAAACCGCCTCGGCGAAATGGAGTCGCAACTCCCAGGGACCGGCGTGGAGCGGTATGTCGTACCGGAACACTCCCTCCCGGCGCTTCTTGTAGATCTCCTGGTCGCCTGTGCCGCGGAAAGGGTGAGTCCGCGGCGAGGCGTCCACGGTGCCACCGGTAAAATAGCGATCCGCCGACCAAACGTTCTGGAAAACGTCCGTGTAGCTGCCGGATTCCACGCCAGCCAATATCCGGACGTCCTCCCCGGTTGGAACGACAGCAGGGGCCACCACCGCGACCTTTTCCACAGGTTCCGGTTCTTTCCTGAGCGCCAAACCGGCAACGAGTCCCAAGGCCAGCACGGCAGCCGCCAGTAGCGCGGTGACACGGTTGAACCTCGGAAGAGGGTGCGGCGTCGGCGCGACCACCGGTATCGGGACGTCGACAACATCCTGGACGACTGCCAATTCCTTGGTGGGAATGGGGACGGGGACCGGCTCGGGCGCGAGAGAAATCGGTTCTACCACCGGGACTAGTTCCGGCGGCGCGACGGTTATGAAATGCGGGGTGTACTGGCCAGGAGGGATTTCGATCTGAATCGCATGGCCAGCGCCATCCTTTTCGTAATACTCCCGCAGGCGTTTGCGCAACTTGTGCGCTTCGACACGGACAATGGAGTCCCGTTTTTGGTCAAATTCCGGCGGCCGTCCGAGCGCCTCTACGGCGATATTGTATTCCTTGATCTCCCCAGCCAGGCCTTCAAAGTACTTGGAACAGACGTAGCGGAGCAGGTTCTCGAGGTTTGGAGCGCGCGTGAAGATGCCCGAAGCCAGGACGGCTTCCAACTCCAGCTTTTCGAGATCGACACTTGTAGCGGTCCGCATGTCAGGGCGAGGTGGCAAACGCTGCCAACCATCTGTTGGAGTATATCGAAGGTGGCGTCCCGACTCAAGATGCCGCGTTAACGTTCCAAATCAACTCCGTTAACCCCCTTAACGTAACCAGACTGTTTCATTGTTTTCAGACACTTGCAAATTTCAATCCCCGTGGCGCCGGGAATTGGTGGCGGGAACGTTCGAACCAGCCCGGTCCGGGATGGACTGAGCGGCCCGGTACCGGGACTGAGGAAACCCGGCAGGCAGCTTGAAACGATGCAATCTGAGCCAGTTCTCGGGCAGGCAAACCCGGACTCCGAGCAGACCCTACCCATGGATGGGGCGACCGTCGTTAACGTGATTGAAAACAAAGCAGCTTAAAACCCGTTAACTGGATTAGCCTTCTCGTCGGATGCCAGCTCTAATACCATGCGGGAACGGCCCAAAATATGGTCTCCAGACCCTCTAGGGCCGCCAATCAAGGGGTATATCAAGAATGAAGGGGAACAATCGCCCATGAAGAGATGGACCCAAACAGCGTGCGCCAGGCTTCTGGCCGGTGCCGCTTTCACGGCCCTGTTGGCCGGAAACCTGTCAGCACAGTCGATTTACGCCACCCTGACCGGCGTAGTTTCAGACCCGTCGCAAGCTCTCATTGCCCAAGCCAGCGCCAAGCTGCGGGACATGCAATCGGGCTCGCTCCGGGAAACCGTGACCAACAGCGAAGGCTACTACACCTTCGTATCCGTGCCACCCGGCAACTACGAGCTCACCATCGGAGCCAAGGGATTCGAAAACGTCAAGGTGAGCAACATTGCCTTGGGCGGCGGTGAAAAGCGCAACATCAACGTGACGCTGAAGGTCGGTGCCACAACCGAAACGGTGGAAGTCAGCAGCGCGGCCGATGCCGTGGTGCCGGTGGACTCGGGCGAAAAGTCCTCCACCCTGACCACCAAGGAACTACAGAACTACGTCTCGGTCGGCAGCAACGCCGCCGAGTTCATCAAAATCATGCCTGGATTCGGCATCCAGAACGGAACGTCGAACAAGTCCGGCTTCAGCGGCGAGACGATCGGCATCAACGGCAACGGTGACGGCGGCAACCAGAGCCCCCTCAACAACGCGTTCTCGTATAACGGCCTGCCGAGCAACTCGCTCGACATCACCGCCGACGGCGCGCACGTTTCCGACCCCGGCTGCAACTGCGCCACGCCCGTCAACCCGAATTCGGACATGATCTCCGAGTTCAAGGTGCTGACCTCCAACTTCAGTGCCGAAAACCAGAAGGGCCCCGCGGTCATCAGCTCGGTCGCCAAGTCCGGCGGCAAGGATTTCCATGGTTCCGGATTCCTCTATGCCCGCAACTACGCCTTGAACGCCACCGATTGGCTGTTCAACAAAAATGGCCAAAGCCAGCCGCAAAACAAGTACTACTATCCAGGCGGCACGCTCGGCGGACCGGTCCTGATCCCCGGCACCGGCTTCAACAAGAAGCGTGACAAGCTCTTCTTCTTCACCGGCTACGAGTACTTCTACCAAGTTCTCGACACCGGCCTGCTGCGGTCCACGGTCCCGACCCTCGGACAGATCGGCGGCAACTTCTCGCCCGCCGAAATCGCCAAGGAAGGCAACATCACAGCTTCCGGCGGCCCTCCCGGAGCACTCAATGCCGCGACCATGGCGAAGTACCCCGGCGGGATCATCCCCACCTCGGTTCTCGACCCCAACATGCAGGCGCTGATGAAGCTCTACCCTCAGCCCAACGCAAGCCCGAACTCCAACGGTGGCTACAACTACGTCCAAGCGGAAACGTTCAACCAGAACAGCACCCAGTGGATGAGCCGCGTCGACTACAACATCAGCGATTCCACCAAGCTCTTTGTCCGCTACAACATGCAGCGCGAAGTCCAGCAGTTCCCGGTGGGCCTCTGGTGGCGCCAGAACGACCAGGTTCCGTATCCGACCCCAGTCGAAGGCCGCAACAAGTCCGACTCCATCACGGCGTCGGTCACCCACGTTTTCAGCCCCTCGATGACCAACGAGTTCGTCTTCGGCTACACCTACATCGGTTTCCCGAACGTATTCCAGGACCCCTCGAAGGTAGACCGCAGCAAGGTCGGCTACAACTACAAGGGCCTCTACAAGAACGGCATCCCGCAGATTCCGTCGTTCGGCGGACTCGGCTGGACCAACCAGGAAGCTTCCGTCGTCTTCAACCCCGGCGGGTTTGAAGCAGGCGGCGCCACCCAGGGCCTCTATGCCGACAAGTGGCTCCCCAGCTTCAGCGACACCGTATCCAAGGTCTGGGGCAAGCACACCATCAAGGCTGGCGCGTTCTGGGAATGGATCCGCAACTCGCAACCGGCCAACAACAACACCAACGGCCAGCTCCAAGTCTGGAACGGAAATTCCAACACGCTTGGCAACGAATATGCCGATCTCGTGATGGGTAACCTGAACGGGTACAGTGAATCTTCGTTCAACCGCATCAACGACATCTCGTATTCCACGTTTGAGGGTTTTGCGCAGGATTCCTGGAAGGTTAACAAGAAGCTGACCGTGGACCTGGGTCTCCGCATCACCCACTTCACCCCG
>CAITMP010000064.1 GCA_903893525.1 uncultured Acidobacteriia bacterium
GAACGCGGGGCCCACCATTGGGAAGTTCCGTCTTGCAAAATCAACCGGATTCTCACGACGCGGGCATCTTCCGGCGGGGTCCGCCCGGAAAACATCGGGTACCTTGTGAAGGGCCATGCATCCAGCTGGAAGTGCGCAAGCACCCAGCAGACCAGACAAGCGCCCATCATGATGGTCCACATTTCCGTGTCACACTGAGTTTATCATCCGGTCAACCGTCAGAAAATTCAGGACTTTCCGCAGCCTGGACCCCACAGCACGCAGTTTGGCGCTGTGTGCGTTCGTCCTGACTCCAGCGGTTTCCATCGCATTCCGTCTCTTCGGCGTTCCCCGAACCCAGCGATTCCTCAGGGAATGGAGCGATTCAGCCTTGCCCCCCGGCGCTGTCAAAGTGGCCACGCTGATCTCAGCCGTCCGCAAATCCCAGGCTATCTTCCTTCGCAATACCCGGTCGCGCGACAACTGCCTCGCCCGGTCGCTCGCACTTTGGGCGATACTGCGGCGTCGAAAGCTCGAAACCCGCGTCCAGGTCGGCTTCAGGACCCAGGAAGGAAAAATGGAGGGGCACGCATGGGTGGAATTCGAAGGTCAGCCACTCAATGAATCCGAGGAACAAGTGGCCACCTACACAGTTTCGGAGCATGGCGCAATGTACGATCTGGACCTCCGCGTTGTCCGGCCTGCTGGGCGCTAGAATCGAATTCTGGTCCCGATCCTCGCGGCAATCATCGTCCTGGTCCTATACGGGTCGCTGTACCCGTGGCGATTTGCCGCCGCCACTGTCCCTGGCAGTCCCCTCTGGATCCTGCTGCATGCCTGGGATGCCGAATTTACCCGCCGCTTCCTTGCCGACGTCATCATTAATGTGGCGCTCTACGTTCCGGTCGGCATGGCTGGGCATCTCGCATTCTTGCGCCGGGGCCGACTTGCGTCCCTGTTCTACCCGGTCCTGATCGGAACGACCCTTTCCGCGACCGTCGAGATGGTCCAACTCTTCGTGCCGGGCCGCGCCTGCAGCGGGTTCGACTTGCTGGACAACATGCTTGGCACGGTTGTCGGTGTTGGTCTGGGGTTGGGATACGAAAGCCTCTCAACCCGCCTGGATGCCGGCAACTACCTGCGCCGGGTGCCGGACCGGCAATCCCTCGCGCTGCTGCTTTGCTGGCTTGCATCCGTGCTGTTCCCGCTTTTCCCCGTGATGTGGCTGGGTGTCTACCGGGCCAAGCTTTTCCGGTTCGTGACAACGGTCCCGGAACCCGTGGCCTGCCTGGTTGCTGCCGCAACTTGGTACGCCGTTGGCCAACTGATGGCAGCAGCCATGTTCCCCGCGAGGAAAATCCTGCGCTACTCCATCATCGTGGTCCCGCTCCAGTTTCTCGTTGTGACCCGCCAGCCGACCCTGTCCCTTTTCCTCGGCGCATGTGCCGGGATCCTTGTGTTCCACTTGGCCCCGACGACCCGGCTTGCCGGTCCAATCTTCCTCGGATTCATTCTCTTCCGTGGCCTTGCGCCGTTCCATCCCGCTGGTCTCCACCCGTTCTCCTGGGTACCGTTCGGCGGCTTCCTCGACATGGAGTGGGAAACGGGCATCCGAATCCTGTTCGAGAAGGGTTTCCTCTACGGCACCGCCATCTGGCTCCTCCGTAGGCAAGGTGGAAGCTTCGCAGCCTCTTCCGTAATCGTCTGTTCTGTGCTAATCTTAATCGAGATTCTCCAAATGTGGCTTCCCGGCCACGTCCCGGAAGTCACAGATCCCGTCCTCGCACTCCTGATCGCGTTCGGCCTTGGTCGACTCGCTGCGGTGCGTCCGGCGATTCAGCCGGACCACGCTCCATGAGGGCGCTTTGATGTATAATTAAGAGGAACAATGCCCAAACGTACTTTCCAGCCGAACAACCGTCGCCGCGCCAAGACGCACGGTTTTCGGACCCGCATGAAGACCGCTGACGGCCAGGCCGTGATCTCGCGCCGCCGCGCGCAGGGCCGCAAGAAGTTGACGGTTAGTTCGGAACTGAGGTAGTCCGGTTCCCGGTTTTCCCAAAAGTGTCCGGCTGCTACGGTCCAGCGATTTCCGCAAAGTGTACGACAATGGGACACGTCATACGTGTCCCTATTTCGCCGCTTTCTACCTCGTCCAACCTAGCTCCGAAAACCCGCACATCGGCTTTACGACGCCGCGGGCGCTCGGCAAGGCCGTGGTACGCAACCGCCTGCGCCGCAGGGTGCGGGAGGCTGTCCGCTTGGAATTGGCGAACCTGAATCCGCAGTGGTCCATCGTATTCAATCCACGCCGCAAGACCCTCGAATGCTCGTTCGACGAACTTCGGGCCGAGGTCCTTCGTCTGTTTCTACGGTGCACGAAAGCCTCCCCGACGCCGCCGCAGCAGTTAGCCCAGGATCCACAGTCGGTCGCGTCCTCACCGGATGCCTAGACCTCTACAAGCGTTTTCTTTCCCCCTTGCTTCCATCCGCCTGCCGATTCTACCCGACGTGCTCGGTGTACATGCGCGAGGCAATTGTAATCCACGGGCCGGCGAAAGGTGTCTGGCTCGGTCTTAAGCGGCTTTCCCGCTGCCATCCACTGCACGAAGGCGGTTGCGACCCGGTTCCCCCCGCGTCGCGCGTCGTTCCAACCGCATTCAGCAAGTCGGCTCCCAACGTTTCGGCCCATTAGGAATCCAAAATGAGTTCACCTTCCGAGCAGCAGCCCAAAGAATTGTCCAACGAACTGCGAATGTTCCTCTTCGTGGTCCTGATGGGCGTGATCCTGGCGGGCTCGCCCTACGTGTTCAAGAAATTGGGCTTTGAGCCGCCACAGTCGGCCAAACCCGTCTCCCAGACCAACAAGCCTGGCGACAAGGATTCCTCCCCGGCCGCCAGCGCCGCTGCTACCCAGAGCGTCGCGGCAGCTGTTGATTCCTCGCCGGCTGGCACCGTCGCCGCCGCACAGGAAGGCGAGTGGACTCTCGACACCAACGCTTTCCGCATCGTTTTCTCGAACCGCGGAGCCGTTGCGCGGAGTTGGACGCTGCGCAAATACAAGGACGCAGCAGGCAAGCCGCTCGAACTGATCAA
>CAITMP010000065.1 GCA_903893525.1 uncultured Acidobacteriia bacterium
GCCAGTTTGGCTTTCCTGGGATCGCCGTCGGGACCATCCCCGCGTTCCCCGGTACCGGCTACGGTTGTGATGATGCCCTTCGGATCGACCTTGCGGATGGCATGGATTTCGGTATCGGCGATGAACAGACTGCCGTCGGGACCCAACCCAACACCCTTGGGACCGGAAAGGGTTGCGAGCCTAGCGTAGCCGCCATCGCCGGTGAATCCTTTTTGCCCTGTGCCCGCGAACCGGTACATTTTGCCGGATTTGACATCCAGCCGGTATACCGCGTTGCCTTCGCGCAAGGCTAGGTAGTAGTCCCCCTTGGGCGAAATCGCGATTGCACGGGGCCCATCCAGCGAACTGGAGGCAAACGGCGCGCCGTCCTCGATCTTGCCGCGCTGCCCGGTGCCCGCCCAGGTGTTCAACGTGGCTCTTGCCGGATCCGGGGCTAGATCCAATACCCGGACCCGGAAGTTGAGGATATCGCAGATCAGCAGCTTGCCATCCGGCGCGAAGGCGATGCTGTGGGGCTGTTTGAATTGTGCTTGCAATGCGGGCCCACCATCGCCGCTGAAACCTTCCTTGCCGGTACCTGCCACGGTCGTAATCAGGTGCGTTTTGTGGTCGACCCTGCGGATGTTGTGGTTTGGTCGGTCGCAGAAGAACAGGTCGCCAGCCTTGTTGAAGGCTATTTCATAGGGCTCGTCCACCATTGCCGCCGTAGCGGGACCACCGTCACCGGAGTTCCCTTTCTGGCCGGTGCCCACCACGACCGTGTATTTCTTCGTCTTCAGGTCCAACCGGGAAATGCGGTGGGTGCCGATCTCGCAAATATAGAGTGCCTTGTCGGGACCAATGCCAAGCCCGTAGGGTTGGTCCATTTTCCCGTCGGTGGCACCGGCGACGCCGGTGCCGGCAATTGTCGTGATGGTCTGGGCAGTCACCAGAACTGGAAACAGCAGCAGGATGGTCTTCATTTTTCTATAGCCGCCGTCGCGAGGGCCAGAAACGCATTGATCGGATCGGAGGTGTCGCCGCCGCCGTTGGTCAACTGATAGAGGATGATGCCCACCAGATCGCGTGCCGGATCAATGAATTCATACGTCCGGTATGCGCCGCCCTTCACAATCGTCCCGACCGAATTGTAGCGGTATGTCCCGCGGGCATCGCGGATTACCTCGTACCCAAGCCCGTGGCCTGCAAACGGCGCGAACCCGGCCTTGATGTCGCCGGTCATCGACGTTCCCATCATCTCTGCCGCCGGAATTGACAAGACCCGCTTTCCGTTCAAACTTCCCTTGTTCAAGATCATCTGGTTGAAGCGGAGAAGATCGTCGGCCGTACTGAGCAGGCCCCCCTGGGGAGCCGGGATTTTGGGGCCCGTTTGCGTCTCGACCGAGGTGGCGCGCTTCAAGACCCCGTTGTCGTCGGTATAGACCGCCGCGATCCGGGACTTCTTCGCTTCATCCGGGAAGAACGAGGTGTCCTTCATCCCCAAGGGGGCAAAGACACGGTCCGCCATGAACTTCTCGTACGGCTGCTTGGAAACCACCTCGATGATCCGCCCCAGCGCCGCGTATCCCACGTTGCTGTAGTTCCAAGCGGTACCGGGTTCAAACAGCAGCATCGTCTTGCCAGCAGGCGCGACCTGCTCGGCCAGGGTCTGCGGAGGAGTGCGGGATGCCGGAAAGGCACCGGCAAGACCCGAGGTGTGCGTCATCAGGTCCAAAATATTGATGGGACGCCTTGGCACAACCGACGCGCAATCGTACCCGGCACCCGTGCCGCACCCGACGACCTTCTGGCCCTTGAATTCCGGCAGATACCGCTCCACCGGGTCCATCACGTTCAAGCGCCCCTCGTCGGCCAGCACCATGATCCCGGCGCAGGTTATGGGCTTGGTCAAAGATGCGATCCGGAAAATGGTATCCGTCCGCATCGGCGTCTTGGTTTCGAGTTCCTGGTACCCCACTGCCTCCAGCGCCGCCAGTTGCCCGTGCCGGGCCACCACGGTTACAAAACCGGCGGCCTTCCCTTCGGCCACGAACTCTTTCATCCGGGCCGGGATTCGGGCCAGGCGCGCGGGGTCCATCCCAGCCCGAACAGGATCGGGGGACTGCGCCAACAGCGGAAGCCCTACCACTAAAAATGCAACAAAGACGGAGTTCACAAGGAGATTGTATACCGCCAAAGTAATCGCTTGCTGTATCGTAAATGGGGAACTTGCCATGCGATCCGCCATCCTGCTCTGCCTCGCCTCCATTTGTTTATCGGCACAAACACCGCACAACATTAGTCCTTCCGACCTCCAAGAAGGACAAAGATTATTCCTCGCCCAATGCCCGTCCTGCCACGGTGCCGACGCCAAGGGCGCGCGCGGCCCGGACCTTACGTCCGGCACCTTCCGACACGGCGGCTCCGCTACAGAGATCGCGAAGAACATCCGTGAGGGCGTCGCGGGCACGGGCATGCCTGCGTTCCCCCTGCAGGGCAATGGCCCCACGCTGATCGCCGAATGGCTGCTCTCGCTCAACCGCGGTTCCGGCGACGATCGGGTCACGGGCAACGCCAGCTCCGGCCGGGAAATCTTTTTCGGAACCGGCGGATGCTCGGGGTGCCATGCCGTCCAGGGTGTCGGACGCAGTTTCGGCCCCGATCTGACGGCAATCGGCGGTCAGCGCTCGGTCCAAGCCCTGAGACAACAGATTTCACAACCCGGCCAAAATCCGCGCGGAGGAAACAAGGGCGCCGAGGTCAAGACCGTGGACGGCAAGGTGATCCGGGCCGCCATCGTCAACGAGAACACCTTCACGCTCCAGCTCCGCGACCGCGACGAAAAGCTCTACCTGCTCTCAAGATCCGACATCGCCGCCCGCCAGGATCTCAAGACCCTGATGCCGAAGGCCGCCCTATCGCCCGCACAGGTCGACGATGTTATCGCATTCCTGAAGAAACCGGAGGGAATCCAACCCGACCTCTCGGTGTGGAAACCCGCCGCGGACTTCAACGTTACGTGGCAACGCCTGAGGAACGCAGCCGCAGAGCCGCAAAACTGGCTGCACTACTGGGGCGACCTACAGGGGACCCACTTCAGCGCTCTCAAATCCATCACCCCGGCCAACGTCTCCAAACTTGCCGCCCAATGGACGTTCCAGTTCGGCGGCCCGAACGTGGAAGTCACCCCGCTGGTGGCCGACGGGCTGATGTTCGTCACCGGACCGCGTGACAATGCCGCCGCGCTGGACGCCAAAACCGGCGCACCCGTTTGGCGCTACCGCCGCCCACTGCCCGAATACCACGCCAATTGCACGGTTTCCACCAACCGCGGCTTCGCGATCCTCGGGGACCGCCTCTATCTGGGCACTCTGGACGCCCATCTTGTCGCGCTCGACGCCAAATCCGGTCGTGTGGTTTTCGATGTCGCCGTGGACGACTACAAGAAAGGTTTCTCCATCACCCACGCCCCCTTGGTGGTTGGGGACAAGATCATCATCGGCGTCACGGCCGGTGAATGCGCCCTCTACGGCTACCTCGACGCGTACGACGCCAAGACCGGGAAGCGGCTCTGGCGCGTCCACACGCTGCCCCAACCTGGCGACCCCGCCCGAGCCACATGGGCTGGCAACTCCGCCGACACGGGCGGGGCGCCCACGTGGATGACCGGCACCTACGATCCGGAAACCGACACCATCTTCTGGGGGACCGGCAATCCATCGCCCGACTACGACGGCACCCCGCGCGCGGGGGACAACCTGTATTCAGACTCGATGCTCGCCATCGACCCCGCAACCGGCCGCATGAAGTGGTACTTCCAGTTCACGCCACACGACACGCACGACTGGGACTCCAGCGAAACACCCGTCCTGGTGAACGCGCCGTACGAGGGCAAGATGCGGAAGCTCCTGCTCCACGCCGACCGCAACGGGTTCTACTACCTCCTCGACCGCGAAACGGGCAAGTTCCTGCTCGGAAAGGCGTTTACGCGTCAAACCTGGGCCAAGGGCCTCGACGCCAACGGCCGCCCCATCGTGATTCCTGGCACCGATCCCACGCCGGAAGGCAACTATGTTTGCCCCGACGCCACCGGTGCCACGAATTGGAATTCGCCTTCGTACGACCCGGCCACCAAGCTGCTGTACATCGGCGCTCGCGATTCCTGCGCCACGTATAAGAACGTGACGAAGCCGCCTGTTCCCGGCCTGCCCTATACCGGTACCGGCGACCAAGCGGATGAATCCATCGGCGGTAAGGGAGTGGTTACCGCAATTGATCCGTTCACGGGCGACGTGAAGTGGAAATACGAGTTAAAGTACGGATCTGCATCGGCGGGCGTTTTGGGGACGGCGGGCGGCGTCCTGTTTTCCGCATCCAAGGAGGGATATCTGCTGGCCCTGGATTCGCGCACCGGAAAGCTGCTCTGGAAGTATCAGACGGGTTCCGAAATGCGCGCGTCGCCGATGTCGTATTCGGTTGATGGGCGGCAGTATGTGGCGATTGCGAATGATTCCGCGCTGACGGTGTTTGCGTTGCAGCCGTGAGGGGATGGGGTGGGGCTGGCGCGCCCGGGATGTGCGGTTATGGCGACCTGGAAAGTGAATGTACCGGGCCATGGTGAACACTTTGTGCCGGGCACATGGTGGACACATCCAAGGGTAATAGGATATCAATTATCCCGTTGTTTGAGCTGTTAATATAGGTGCGACCGGGCGGAGGACAGGGCTCTGCGGGGA
>CAITMP010000066.1 GCA_903893525.1 uncultured Acidobacteriia bacterium
CGCTTATAATTTGAGCGTGGGCAGGAACAAGAAGGTTTCGGATGACGATGTTCTTGCGGTTGCGCGAACGGTCTTCGCTCAGCAGGGACACACCGCAAGCACCCGCCGAATTGCAGAACTAGCTGGCCTTTCTCAAGCTGCTTTGTTCCAGCGGTTCGGCGGCAAGGACCGCCTTTTCGTCGCGGCTACGAATCCGGGGACTCTGAACATTGGAGAAATTCTTGGACCGATAGCTGATGCGACCAGACAGGGTGGCGTTGGGCACTTTGAGGCTATCACCCTTCGGCTGTATCAGCAAATTGCGGCTACGGTGCCCCAGATCTTGCAGTTGGCGGAGAACCCGTCGCTTGACGCCAGCGTGGTCGATTTGGCTCACGAGCAACTGGGGGTACATGCACTGTTAGAGGCACTGGTCGCAAGAGTGACAGGACTGCAAGAGATGCAGATCCTCAATCTTCAATTCGAGCCGGGGGCTCTGGTCGAAGCGCTCTTGATCGGCATTCATGGCCTAGTTTTCATGAGGTTGGTCTCACCGGGATCGCCGCAACCGGAATTGGCGCTTCAACGGTTCGTCAAGACGCTTTTGGGGTGCGGCACAACGCAAGCAGAACAACATCAAGAAGCAAGGAGTCGAAATTGATTACCACAGATGGCGACAGTTCCATAACACTGGGTGAAGCGATCGAACGGTTGCGCAAGGCGGAGGACCCGACGGGTGAGGTGACAACCGGAATGTCGTCGGGAACGGCTGAGGCTTTCGACATGCACGACGCCGTACACGTGCTTTTCGGGTGCGGAACTTCGCTGGAAGAAGAGATAGCGGCGCATGTTTGGATGAAATTCGGGACAACGGCGAAGTTGGGGGACATGCACAAGGCAGTGGCGAATCAAGAACACCGCAAGGTACTTTCGGGAATTGGTCACTTCAAAGTTCTGGGCACGTGGCTCCGCATGCTTCCCCGCATCGCAGGAATCGTTGCGGGAGCACGCCGCATGAAAAAGCCGGTCGCCTTCGAAGAGTTGAGTCGACTCAAACAGCAACCTGTTGCATTGATCCGGAACGAACACGGGATTCAGGGCCTCGTCGCTTGCGATGGACAATTCGGAATTCCGTAGGACCGACGCCACTTCGACGATCCAGTTTGACGGGCCGCCGGAATAGGCTAGTTCCGCAGAGGTTTGCCGGTTTGCAGCATGTGGGCGATGCGAGCCTGCGTTTCTTTCCGGCCGCAGAGGCTGAGGAAGGCCTCGCGTTCCAAATCCAGCAGGTACTGTTCGGAAACCATCGGAGTGCCGGTCAGTCGTCCGCCGCTCAGGACGTAGGCCAGTTTTTCCCCGACCACAGTGTCGTAGTCGGAAATGTAGCCGCCCTGGCGGGCCATCCAGACACCCATTTTCATCATGGCGAAGCCGTCCTCGCCGGAAACTGGGATGTCCGTGCGGGGTGCACCGGGGGTATGCGACGAAACCAGCGAAATTGCTAGCCGTTTGGCGTCGTCGATCAGGCGCTCGCGGTTCATCGAGATCCCATCGCCTTCACGGAGATAGCCGAACTGCCGCGCTTCCGCCGCGCTTGCCGAGGTCTTGGCGAAGGCGATCTGCTCGAACGTTTTCTTGATGTCGCGGGATCTCGCCAACATCTCCTTGCAGCCGCCGCCACCCGGAATCAGGCCTACGCCGACTTCCACAAGGCCCATGTAGAGCTCCGCCGAAGCTTGGACCCGCGTACAATGCAGCGGCGTTTCGCAGCCTCCGCCCAGCGACATCCCGAACGGGGCCGCGACCACGGGCTTGGGAGCGTACTTGAGCGACATGTTCAGCTGCTGGTAGGCACGGATGGCCTCGTCCAGTTCATCCCAATCGCCGTCCTGCGCCGCCATCAGCACCATCATGAGGTTCGCGCCGACGGAGAAATTTTCGCCCTGATTTGCGATCACCATGGCGTCGAAGTTGGTTTCCAGTTCCGCCAACCCGGTGCGGATCATCCGTAGGTTGTCCTCGCCCAGCGAGTTCATTTTGGAGTGGAACTCGCAGCCGATTACGCCGTCGCCCAGGTCGATGAGGGAGGCTCCGGGATTCGTTTTGACCACGCCACGGGCCCGCTTAAGGTCGGAGAGCACGGTCACCCCCGGGCGCGGCTCCATCGTTTTGTAGCCGGTTCCGCTGGCCAGATCGAAGTATGCCGTGCCGGGATTCCTGTCCGCATCCGCTGCCTTATAGAAGGACTGTGCACCGGAAGACAGCATCTTCACGACATTTTCCGGCAGCGTGCGGCCTTCGGCCTCAATCCGGCGTGCGGTGGCCACGAAGCCGAGCGCGTCCCAGAGTTCGAACGGCCCCACGGAATTGGCGTAGCCCCACCGCATGGCCTGGTCGATTTCGACGATGCGGTCGGAAATCTCGGGGACCATGTGGGC
>CAITMP010000067.1 GCA_903893525.1 uncultured Acidobacteriia bacterium
AGCGCGAACCTCCTCCGTGACGTCTTCCTCCCGCACTTCTCCAATCCGGTTCTTGACCGTCTGGACGACCAGGCCGTCTTCCCCATCGGTGGATCGCAAGTAGCCTTCACCACCGATTCCTTTGTCGTCCAACCACTCTTCTTCCCCGGTGGCGACATCGGTTCACTGGCAATCCACGGCACCGTCAACGACCTTGCCATGTCCGGGGCCATGCCGCTCTACATCAGCGCAGCCTTCATCGTGGAGGAGGGACTGCCCATCGAAACCCTGCGCCGGGTTGCAGAATCCATGGCAAACGCCGCCGAATCCGCCGGCGTCATGATCGTCACCGGCGACACCAAAGTGGTCGAGCGGGGCAAGGGTGACGGCGTTTTTGTCACCACCACCGGCATCGGCATTGTTCCATCGGGCCTCCGCATGTCCGCCAACGCCGTACGACCGGGCGACGTGGTCATCCTCAGCGGCTTCATCGGCGACCATGGCATTGCCATCCTTTCCAGCCGCGAGGGATTGCAGTTTGACACGACGATTCTCAGTGATTCGGCCCCCCTGCATGGACTCGTCGCCGACATGCTCGCAGCTCTGCCTCCCGGCTCCGATGCCATCCGCTGTATGCGCGATCCCACCCGTGGCGGCCTTTCGAGCACGCTGAATGAGCTGGCGGACTCCTCGGGCGTCGGCATCCAGGTGATCGAGGCAAGGATTCCGGTCCGCGACGAAGTTCGCGGTGCCTGCGAACTTCTGGGACTGGATCCAATGTACGTGGCAAACGAAGGAAAATTGGTCGCGGTCGTGGCCCCGGAAGCTGCCGACCGGATCTTGGCCGCGATGCGGAAACACCCGCTGGGTGCCGACGCCGCCATCATCGGCACTGCGGTTTTGGGCAATCCCGGCATGGTGACCATGAAAACCCCATTCGGATCCACCCGCATCGTCGATCTTCTGCCGGGCGACCAGCTGCCCCGCATCTGTTGAACGGATTCCACCATGCATGAAATGGGAATTGCCTGTTCCATCCTCGAAGCGGTTGAAAGGGAGCGGATGATCCATCCGGGATGCCGTCCCCGCAAGGTGGCCGTCCGGATCGGGCGTTTCGCCGGGGTCGACGGCGATTCCCTGCAGTTTTGCTTCGACGCCATGGTGGCGGGCTCCCCCCAAGCCCCGCTCGAATTGCAAGTCGAATCAGCCGACAACGACGAACTAGATATCGCCTGGCTGGAACTGGACGAACTGGAGGCAATACAATGATCCAACCCATCGAACGCAAGGTCCTTAGCGAGAATGACCGGGTCGCCGCTGGCGTCCGCTCCCGACTGGAACTCGCCGGTACCCTCACTCTGAACTTCATCGGCTCCCCAGGTGCCGGCAAGACCGCCTTCCTCGAACGCACGCTGCAACTGCTTCCGCCCGGTACCGGCGCCGCCGTGCTGACCGGGGACATCCAGACGGAAAACGACGCCATCCGCCTTGCCCGCCACGGCTTCCCGGTCCAGCAGATCACCACCGGGGGAGCCTGCCACCTCGACGCCCGGATGGTCGAGAGCCATCTGTGGGAATGGCGCTTCCAGGCATTTGACTACCTGTTCATTGAAAACGTGGGCAATTTGGTCTGTCCCACCAGTTACGACCTGGGCGAGGACGGAAAGGTCGTCGTCCTCAGCGTCGCCGAGGGCGAGGACAAGCCCATGAAATACCCCGGTATCTTCCGCAAGGCGGAGCTTATGATCCTCAACAAGGTGGACCTCCTGCCCTACGTCCCCTTCCAACCGGAACTTGCCTGCCAGTACGCCCGGACCATCAACCCCGACATACACATCATCCAGTGCTCTTCGCTCACCGGCGAAGGGTTCGGAGACTGGATGGCTTGGCTGGAGCGGCGTCGCATCGCCAAGCGCCACCTTACCCCGGATCACGAAGAAGCCCATCTGCAAACCACGTTCGTTTAGGAGGTCGCCATGCTCGCAACCGACACCACACTTGGCCAGTCACTCGCAAACCGCGGAGTGTCCCGCCGCCAACTTGTGAAATTCTGCACCGCCATGCTCGGAACTCTGGCGATGCCCGACAGATACCTCGCCCAAACCATCGCCGCCGTCAGCAAGGCCCGAAAACCCGTTCTGGTCTGGCTCCAATTCCAGGACTGCACCGGCTGCTCGGAATCGATGCTTCGCTCCAGCCATCCGGACGTGGCCGACGTTGTTCTCGAGCTGCTCTCGTGGGAATACCACGAGGTGGTGATGGCCGGAGCCGGTGACGCCGCAAACAAGGTCCTCGACCGCGTCGCCAAGGAGGAAAAGGGCAAGTACATCGTCGTCGTGGAAGGTGCCATCCCGACCGCCGACGACGGAATGTACTGCACCATCGGCGGCCGCACCGCGCTCGACATCGCCACGCAAATGTGTTCCAACGCCGCCGCCACCATCGCCGTCGGTGCCTGTGCCTTTGATGGCGGCCTCGTCCGATCCAGTCCGAATCCAACCGGGGCACTCGGCGTCCATGAGGCGGTGCCGGGGATCAAGGTCATCAACATGTCCGGCTGCCCCCACAATCCGGTCAACACTGCCGCCGTTCTCGTCCACTACCTCACCTTCCACGACCTCCCCGATTTGGACCAGTACAACCGGCCCCTGTTCGCCTACGGCCGCATCATCCACGACCAGTGCGAGCGCCGTGCCCACTTCGACGCCGGCCGTTTTGTCACCGAATGGGGCGATGACGGCCACAAAAAGGGCTGGTGCCTCTACAAAATGGGTTGCAAAGGCCCCGAGGCCAACTTCAATTGCCCCATCGTCCAGTGGAACGACCATACCAGTTGGCCCATCCGGGCCGGGCACGGCTGCATCGCCTGCGCCTCCCCGCGCTTCTGGGACAACATGTCGCCCTTCTACGACCGCCTTCCCATGGTGCACGGCTTCGGTGTCGAGGCCTCCGCCAGCCACATCGGTGCCGGTTTGCTCGGCAGCGCCTTGGTCGGCGTCACCATCCACGGGCTCGTCCGCACCATAAAACCCGTTCCCTACCCCGTCGAAGCCATCAACACGCCCGTATCGAACCCCGATACCACCGCAGGAAAGGAAAACTGACATGGCCCGCATAGTTGTCGACCCCGTGAGCCGAATCGAAGGCCACCTGCGCATCGAGGCCAACCTCGAAGGCGGCAAACTTACTGATGCCTGGAGTTCAGGAACCATGTTTCGTGGCATCGAAATGATCCTCAAAGGCCGCGACCCCCGCGAGGCTTGGATCTGGGCCCAGCGCATCTGCGGCGTCTGCACCATGGTCCATGCCATCGCCAGCGTGCGCGCCGTCGAGGACGCACTCAAGATTGACGTCCCTGAAAACGCCAAACTCGTCCGCAACCTGATAGCGGGCGCGCAGATGGTGCAGGACCACGTCGTGCACTTCTACCACCTCCACGCCTTGGACTGGGTCGATGTCGCCGCCGCACTCAGGGCCGATCCAGCCCGGACTTCGTCTCTGGCACAGTCGATCTCGAATTGCGAGAAGTCCAGCGCCACCTACTTCAAGGGTGTCCAGTCCCGCGTCAAGGCCGTGGTCGATAGCGGCCAACTCAGCCTCTTCGCCAGCGGATACTGGGGTCACCCCGCCTACACCCTCCCGCCCGAAGTGAATTTGATGGCCGTGGCCCACTACCTGGAGGCTCTGGCATGGCAGAAGGACTTCATCCGCATTCATGCCGTTCTGGGCGGCAAGAATCCCCACCCCCAGTCATTCCTCGTCGGCGGCATGTCCACGGCCATGGACCCCAACGAGCCCGCCGCCGTCATCACCCCGGAGCGCATCATCTTCATGCGCGACCTCGTCCGCGGTGCCCTCAAGTTCGTCAACGACTATTACATCCCCGACGTGCTCGCCATCGCCCCGCTCTACAAGGACTGGTTCACACGCGGTGAGGGCCTCGGCAACTTCCTCGCCTACGGTGACTACTCCTCCTCGGGCGACCAAAACGACCCCAAGACATTCCTGTTCCCGCGCGGGATCGTCATGGGTCGGGATCTCTCCCAAGTCTTCCCCGTCGATCCCCACAAGATCACCGAATCCGTCGCCCATTCTTGGTACGAGTATTCGAGCGGCGGCAATCTGGACGAAACCGGCGGCAAGCATCCCGCCATCGGCGAAACCTTCCCGAAGTACAGCGGCCCGAAGGCACCGTTCGACCATCTGGATGTCGATGCCAAGTACTCCTGGCTAAAAGCCCCCCGATATGATGGCAAACCCATGGAGGTCGGTCCCCTGGCCCGGATGGTTGTCGGCTATGCGTCGGGTAAGAAGGAAATCAAGGATTCCATCGACGGCGTCCTGAAAGCCCTGAACGCCCCCCCAACCGTCCTGTTTTCCACCTTGGGCCGCATCGCCGCCCGGGCGCTCGAATCGCAGCTCATGGCAAGGCAGTTGGAAGGGTGGGTCAACCAGCTCGATGACAACCTCGCCCACGGCAAGACCGCCATCTTCAATCCGGTCCGCTGGGACCCCGCCTCATGGCCCAACTCCGCATCCGGCGTGGGATTTCATGAGGCACCCCGGGGCGCACTCGGACACTGGGTAGAAATCGAAGGGAAGGCCATCAAGAACTACCAAGCCGTGGTTCCCACCACTTGGAATGCCGGACCGCGCGACTCCAAGGGCCAGCGCGGAGCCTATGAAGCGGCATTGTTGGACACGCCGGTCGCCGACCCCAACCGACCTTTGGAGATCCTGCGCACGATCCACTCGTTCGACCCCTGCATCGCCTGCGCCGTCCACGTGATCGACGCGCAGGGCCGCGAATACACCATCCCGAGGATCCCGTAACCGAAAGCAGGCCCACCATGCATGCATCGAAACTGGAAACTTCTCAAGTCCCGGTGCGCCGGCCACGGATGGAGAGCCATCCCCGCCTCCGCGTCGGACCGGCTGTCGCCGTCTACGTTTGGCAATACCCGTTGCGCGTGGCCCATTGGGGGCTGGTTCTGTGCATCGGCATCCTCTCGTTCACTGGCTACTATATCCACGACCCGTTCATCATCGGGCAGTCCAACACACCGTTCCTGATGGGCTGGATCCGGTTTGTCCATGAAGTGGCTGCGATGCTCTTCATCTCCTTTCTGCTGATCCGCTTCTACCTCTTCCACGGCGGCGACCGCTGGGCTCGCCTCGGTGCCATGCTACCTCTGCAACGGAAGCAGTGGGTCGAAATGTGGGAGATGGTCAAGTTCTACTTTCTGGTCCGGCCGACACCGGTCCCGAAGGTTGGCCACAACGCCATCGCCTCGGTGTCCTATCTGGGTATCTACCTGCTGATGCTGGTTGAGGTGATCACCGGCTTGGTGATGTTCAACTGGCTCAGCCATAGCCCGGTGCTAACGCCGCTGGTGGGCTGGATTCCAACGTTGTTCAACATCCAGGGCATCCGTCTGGTCCACTTCCTCCTGATGTTCGTGTTCATCGCATTCGGGATCATCCATCTCCATATGTGCCTCACCGTCTCGGGAGTGGAGAAACGGGGCCTGATGGACAGCATCTTCACCGGATACAAGATCATCCCTGTGGAGGAATTGGAGGAGGACGACCACGAGGCCATCGCCTCCGCCAAGGGCGAACGGGTGCGGAAATAGATGCCCGGACCGTTTGTGCGCGCCATAGTTCTCGGGCTTGGAAACCTCGTCCATTGCGACGATGGTGCGGGGGTCCACGCAATTGCCCTCCTTCAGGTGGACCCCCGCGTTCCCATGGGAGCCGTCCTGCTCGACGGCGGCACCCAGGGGCTGGGTTTGTTGCACCACATTTCCTCCGCGCCGAGACTCCTCGTCATTGATGCCGTCGACGTCGGCGAGCTCCCCGGAACCGTCGTCCGTTTCGAAGGTGCGGCACTGCGCGGGCTTCCGGGCAAACCCTCCGTGCACCAGTTGGGATTCGCCGACCTCATGGTTGCATTGGAGCTGTTGGGCGAATCGCCCGCCGAAGTCGTCGTCCTGGGTATCCAGCCCCAGTCGGTCGAATGGGGTTCCGAATTGACCCCGGTGGTCGCCGCCGCGTTGCCTCATCTGATCGATATCGCAGTGGCCCAGCTTCAAACCTGGAGTCAGGCATCGTGAGCATGCGTTGCCGGATCGAGCTCCAAGGTGTCGTCCAGGGTGTCGGCTTCCGACCTTTTGTATACAGGACCGCCCAGCGCTACGGCATCGGCGGCCGCGTCTGGAACTCCTCCGAGGGAGTTTTCATTGAGGCCGAGGCCGCTTCCGACAGCCTTGATGCTTTCCTGCGCGCACTGCGCACGGAACTCCCGCCGCTGGCGCGCATCGACCAGCTGGCGGTTTCCAACCAAACCCCATTAGGAACTCTCGGCTTCCGGATCGACGAGAGCCAATCCCTCGGCGACAGTTTCAACGCATCCACCCTTGTTCCGCCCGACATCTCGACGTGCCCCGAATGCCTTGCCGAATTCACCAACGCGGCCAACCGGCGTTTCCAGTACCCCTTCACGAACTGCACCAACTGCGGACCCAGGTTCTCCATCATCCAGGATGTCCCCTACGACCGGTCCTCCACCACCATGTCCGGCTTCCCCTTGTGCCCTGCCTGCCAATCTGAGTACACAGATTCCGCAAACCGCCGTTTCCACGCGGAACCAAACGCGTGCCCGGAATGCGGCCCTTCGCTCGAACTACTCGGCGAAACCCCTGACGACGTCCCGGCCCGCGCGCGCGAACTGCTGCTTTCCGGCAAGATCCTCGCCGTCAAGGGTTTGGGAGGCTTCCACCTGGTCTGCGACGCCACCAACGAGGACGCCGTCGCCCGCCTCCGCGAGCGCAAACGTCGCAGCGGCAAGGCATTCGCCGTCATGGTGCGTTCCCTCGAAGTGGCCGAGCGGTTTTGCCTAATCTCCGACGCCGAACGCCAGCTGCTCGAAGGCCCCCACCGACCAATCGTACTGCTAAACAACCTCCCGGATTACGGCATTGCTGCAAGCGTCGCCCCCGGACAAAACCGACTCGGCCTCATGCTTCCGTACACGCCGCTCCACCACCTGCTCTTCGACGATTCCCTCCCGGCCCTCGTCATGACCAGTGGCAACCTCGCCGAGGAGCCCATCGTCAGCCGCAATGAAGAAGCTTGGCCACGCCTGCACACCCTGGCCG
>CAITMP010000068.1 GCA_903893525.1 uncultured Acidobacteriia bacterium
GTCGCCACCATCGACGCAAACTGCATCTCCCTTGGAATCCGTCCGTCGAAAGGATCATTCAGGATCGCCGTATTCGCCGAAACCAACTCGTTCCGGCTCTCCGCCCCGCCCTCGCCGGGCGAAAGCAGCGTGTAAATCGTCAGCGGTGGCTGCTGGCGGTCGGTCGACAGGCTGAGCCAGTTCCCCGTCCGCATCGTTTCCGTCGATGCCACCTCGTCGGCACCGGTCAAAGTCTTCAGCTGCGCCCCGTCTTCTTCGGAAAGAACGCGCCCCTCGGCTGCCTCCAGCCGGCGATTGCGCGGCGGCACGAACAACGTCGTTTTCCTCGACCTTCCGTCCACCAGCAAATAGGAATGCGGCGTCTCCAGTCCGCACAAGTAGTAGAATTCATTCGTCTGCCGCGGCATGTTGAAGCCGGGAGTCATGGACACCCCCTGCACCACCGCCACCGCCTGGCTGCCGATCTTGTCGTAAATCTTCGACCACCGGGCCCTGAATTCCTCCGCCGGAAAATCGGTCTGGTACCAAGGCTGGGATTGCGCTTGGAGCGCCGCCACGCCCATGAATGAAATGAATCCCGCGATCGCGAATTTCCGCATGATGTCCATCCTAGCGCGCTCCGCCGGCACCCGCACGCTCGAAACTGGCGTTGATCAAAATCGTCGTTCGCGGGTCGAGCTTCACGTCCCCGGGCTCCTTTGCAGCCGCGAATGTGAACGTCTGCTGCCGCTTGTTCAGCTCCAACTTCTCCACCTTGTCGCCTACCGCGATCTCCATCGGCAGCCTGTAATCGCCCGACTGTTCCAACACAACAACCACTTCCTTCGCCTCCGCATCCCACCGCCAGGTCCCCTTCACCACAGGCGACCCCGCCCTGTTCAGCCACTGGTCGAAAAACCACCCCAACTTCAGGCCCGACACCTCTTCCATCACATTCTGGAAATCGGCCGTCGATGCGCTCCCGTTCCGGTACCGGCCATAGTATTCCCGGATTCCCTTCCAAAACACGTCGTCCCCCACCATGCTCCGCAGCATGTGCAGCGTCCAGCCGCCCTTTTGGTAAATGATCCGCTGCAGCACGTTCTTCATGTCCGCCAAGTTGTTGTGCCGCACCTGCCACGTCGGATTGTTCCGCTCCATCTCGTAAATGCTGCGCCGACTGTCCTTCAACCCCGCTACAAATGCGTCCCGACCCTCCGCGTGTTCCGTAAACAGCAGCGTGAAATACGTCGCGAACCCCTCGCTCAACCAAACATCGTCCCAGTCCCGCTCCGTCACCGAGTCGCCGAACCACTGGTGCGCAATCTCGTGCGCGATCAACCCCGTCCCCGGACGCTGCAGTACACTGTTCTCGCCATAGAAGATCGCGCTCGCGTGCTCGGTTCCGCCGCCGAAGCCCGACGCCACCACGTTTGCCAGCTTTTCGTATGAGTAAGGCCCGATGCGCTCGCTGAAGAAGTCCACCGCCGCCCGCGACACAGGCTCAAACCACGGCGGACCCGCCTCCCGATCCTGACGGAACGCCCAAGTCTGCAGCTCGACGCCTTTCACGACCCCCGCATGGTGGACGGAAAACTCCGCAACACCCAGCGCATTCAGCCATGACGAGATCGGCACGGACTGCTTCCAGTGCGTAAACCGCATCCCGTTCCCCAGATCCGTCTCCTCCTGCAGCAGCCCGTTCGCCACCACCTGGTACTTCACTGGTGCCGTAACCAGAAATTCGCTGGTGGCCTTATCGTACGGATGGTCGATCATCGGCAGCCATCGCCGTGCGTTGTTCGGCCAGTTTTCGCTGAAGAACACCCGGTCGCCGTACTTGTTCTTCATGATTCGCAACCCGCCGGTCGGTTCCCCGTGATACTGCACGGTGATCTGCCGCCGCTCGCCCTTCTTCGATGGCGCCCCCGAAATCCGCAGTCGCCCATCCCGGTGTGTGTAGGTCCCCGGACTCACCCCGGTCACCGTCATGCCCTCCAGATCGAGAACAACCTCGGTCACGTTGTCCTGGAGGAATTGGAATTCGACCGTCGCCTCGCCCTGCAACTCGTTCGACGCATCGTTCAACGAGAGGCGGAATTTATAGTGGATCGCGTCCACGCCGGGCTGCCGGGGATAGGTGTCCGCCAGCAAACCCGCAACCATCAGGAATCCGATCAGCAGCCGCATATTCCCTAAAGCTTCGCACACGGTCACGCTTTTCTTCATCCAAAATTTCCAATCCCCTCAACAACTTGGCAAAAACAGCGTTCGAAGCCGGCTCGCGCCCATGCTAAACCTGAACCGGAGAAAACGCATGTCGCCAGCCCCACAACCCGCCGCCACCCGCACACAACGGGGAAAACAGAACATTCGCGTAGGCGCCCTACGCCACGGCCTAACCGGGCGCACTGTCATCGTCCCGGCCAACGATCTGGATCAATACCGCACCCACGTCAACGCCCTGGTGGAATCCCTCAAACCCGAAGGTCCGGAGGAATCCCAGCTCGCGGCCCTGATCGCCGATGATTATTGGCGGCTCCAACGCATCCGGTCCATCGAAGAGGGCATCTTCGCCCTGCAGTACGGCGAAGGAGTCGAACTCGCCGACAACCCGCAGGTCGATGCAACCCTGAACCAGGCGCAAGCATTCCTCAACCACTCCAAGGAACTGGAACGTCTGGCGCTCTACGAATCCCGCATCCAACGGAGCCTCAAGAACTCGGCGGCGCGCCTCGAAAAGCTCCAGGCCTGCCGCCAATCGGCCCCATGTGACACTCAGTCATGCCGCAGCGATCACAGCGGGACCGGGTCGGAGTCGTCATCCTGCTCGTCTTCCTCTTCGCCATCACCTACCTCGACCGCGTCTGCATCTCCGTCGCCGGACCCCGCATGCAGGCCGACCTCCACATCGGCCCGGTCGGCTGGGGCTGGGTCACCGGAATCTTCACCATCTCCTACGGCCTTTTCGAAATTCCCACCGGCGCGCTCGGGGACAGGTTGGGTCCGCGCCGCGTCCTCACCCGGATCGTCCTCTGGTGGTCGGCCTTCACCGCGCTCACCGGCGCGATGACCAGCTACATCCCCCTTCTGGTCACCCGTTTCCTCTTCGGTGCCGGCGAAGCGGGTGCGTTTCCGAATGCGTCGGTCGTGGTGGCGCGCTGGTTTCCGCCCTCGAAGCGCGCAACAATGAGCGGCGTTAGCCTGATGGCGAGCCAAATCGGCGGAGCCCTGGCCCCGTTGCTGGTGGTCCCCATTCAGATCCGCTACGGATGGCGTGCCTCGTTTTTCGTCTTCGGTGCCGTCGGAGTTGTCTGGGCCGTAGTCTGGTACTGGTGGTTCCGGGATTCACCAGCCGAAAAATCCGGCGGTATCCCTCCGGCTGCGGGATCGCAGACGACCCACCACTTCCCGTTGGCTGCGGCATTCCGGTCCCCCAGCATTCTGGCGCTGCTGGGAACCGCCTTCTGCTACATCTACGTGTACAACTTTTTCCAAACATGGTTCCACACATTCCTGGTGAAAGGACGTGGATTCAACGAGGGAAATCTGGTCGTTTCAGCGCTCCCGTACATCGTTGGAGCCTGCGCCAACCTGGGGGGAGGAGTTGCGAGTGACGCACTGGTGCGCAAATGGGGTGTCCGCATCGGCCGTCGCGCGTCCGGTGCCTCGGCCTTGGCTTTTGCCGGACTCCTGACAATCGCGGCGATGCTAACGCACGGCCAAATCCTGACCGTCGTGCTGTTGTCCCTGGTCTACGGGGCCATCACGTTCCAGCAATCGGCGGTGTTCGGGGTCTGCATGGACATCGGAAGGCAGCACGCCGGAGCGATGGTCGGCCTGATGAACACCTCGGCGCAACTGGGAGGCTTCGTCGGCTCGGTGGCCTACGGTTACATCGCCGCCCGTTTCGGCTACAACGCGGCTTTTGTACCGATGGCGGGGCTGCTGCTCTTGGGTGCGATTTTGTGGCTGAGGATCGACGCGTCAACGGACTTGACCGCCTAAACCTCCCCCGCAACCCCTGCGCTCAACCCCTGCTCCGTCACCCCGCGCACCCGCAACCGCACCAGCCGGTTCGCCGCATACGGCATGTCCAGCTGCACCTTTACATAGTTGTCGCTCAGTGCCAAGCCCAACGGCTCAATCGTCACCGCCGTAATTTCCCGACCCACCAAACCGCCCCGGAACGCCAGATTCTTCCGCGCCGCCAACTCCCGCAGCACCCGGTTCCTGTCCTTCCGCACCGCCATCGGCACCGACCCCGCCATCTCCGCCGCCGGCGTCCCCGGCCTCTCCGAATACGTGAACACGTGCAGGTACGTGAACGGCATCGACTCGATGAACGCCCGCGATTCCTCGAACAGCTCGTCCGTCTCGCCCGGAAATCCCGTCATCACATCCGCCCCGATAGCCGCATCCGGCATCAGTTCCCTGGCCTTCAGCGCCCGGCTCGCGTAGTGCCGCGGCCGGTACTTCCGGTGCATCTTCCGCAAAATCGCATCCGACCCCGATTGCAGCGGCGCATGCACGTGTTTCGCAATCCGCCCCGACCCCGCCATCAACTCCAGCAAGTCGTCCGAGAAATCCATCGGCTCCACCGAGCTCAGCCGAATCCGCGCAATCTCCGTCTCCGCCAACATGCGCCGGATCAGGTCCGCCAACCGCATCTGGCTTCCGGTCGCCCGTCCCCACCGGCCCAGATTGATACCGGAAAGCACCACTTCCTTGTACCGTGTCGCCAACGACCTCACTTGGTCCACCACCTCGTCCGCGGCCACATAACGGCTCTTGCCACGGACATAGGGAATCACGCAGAACGAGCACCGGTTGTGGCACCCGTCCTGGATCTTCAAATTCGGCCTCGTGCGGTCACCGGTCGAATCCAAGATCGGTGCCGTCAGGATATCGGTTGTCTCGAAGATGTCGCCGGTCAAAATCTGCGAGTGGTAAGGAGTCGATTCGCCCGCGAGCAAATCTGCAATCCGGGTCTTGTGGGAGTTGCCAACCACCCACTCCACTCCCGGCATTGCCATGATTTCATCCGGAGCCCGCTGCGCATAGCATCCAGTGACCAAAATCCGCGCCGCCGGATTCTCCCTGTGCACGCGGCGAATCGTCGACCGCGCGTCGGAATCCGCCTCCGCCGTCACCGTGCACGTGTTCAAGATGACCAACTGCGCCGACGCGCGCTCGGAAACTCCGGTCAACCCCCGGCCCGACAACTGCGCCTCGATCGCCGCCGAGTCCGCCTGTGTCGCGCGGCATCCGAAACTCTGTACAAAAAAACTGCCCTCGGCCATCCCCTTCATTGTCCCACCCGCTCGGGACCTATACTTGGAAATAGATGGGCGACTCCGGCATTCTCTGGCTCCGCGTTGCTGCCGGACTATACTCTCTCGGTCTGCTGCACGCAATACTCACCGTGCTAAGGCGGCGCGAGTCCCTGTTCCGGGTTGCACTTGCCGCCTTCAGCCTCGGTGCCGTCTTCCAACTCGTCGCAATTGTCGAGATGGGAGTGACACAGGGACGGCTGCCCGTCAACGACATTTTTGAGACGATGTCGTTCCTGGCCTGGGTGGTGACGGTCGTATTTCTCGCGATCCACTACCGGTACAACGCCGCCAGCCTCAGTGTCTTCATCTTCCCGCTCGTCTCGGTTATGACCCTGGTGGGAGCACTGCGCGATCCGGTTTCGCCGTGGTCGAATCCGGTGGTCCGCAGCTCGGCCCTGGCGGTGCACGTGGTGGCCTCGCTGCTCGGCTACGCCGCACTGTTGTTTACGGCCACGGCGTCCGTGGTCTACCTGATGCAGGAGCGGCAGCTCAAGCGGAAGAACATCCCGGCCATCTTCCGCGCGTTGCCGCCTCTGGGCTTCCTGGACGACATGATCTCGAAATCCCTCGGAGTCGGCTTCCTGTTCATCACCGTCGGACTGGTCCTCGGCATCATCTGGGCGTTCGTCGAGACCGGCACAAAATGGATCGGCAACGGTAGCGTGGTGATCGCATTCGTCACATGGGCGGTCTACTTGGCGCTGGTGTTCTTCCGCGTTTCCGCAGGCTGGCGGGGACGGAAGACGGCCGTCCTCTCGATCATCGCCCTCATCTGCTGTCTGGTGACTTGGATCGCCCACGCCCAACTCCAAAGGCGGCTGCTGCCTTGAAGTTGTTCGTAGCCGGCCTGAGCCACAAGACCGCGCCGGTGCACCTGCGCGAAAAATTCGCCATCGCCGAGGCGTCGCTCCCCAAGGCCCTGCAGGATCTGCAGCGGCTCGGTGCCTTGGAAGCCATGGTGCTCTCCACCTGCAACCGCGTCGAGCTCTCGCTCACCGTGCCCGATTCCGCCCCCGCGCATGAAATTTTTGACGGCTTTCTGAAATCCTGGCAGGGCTCCGCCTCCGCCTTCGAGGGCCACCTGTACCGGTTGGAGTCCAAGGAAGCCATCCACCACATGTTCCGCGTGGCGGCCAGCCTCGATTCGATGGTGGTAGGCGAGA
>CAITMP010000069.1 GCA_903893525.1 uncultured Acidobacteriia bacterium
AGTGTCCCTCGCGGTTGGCGGCGTCGAACAAGGCCTTGTAAAACATGCCAATGCCGCCGGAATTGGCGTGCCAGGCGTTCGTCAGGTGGAGTGTTTTCAAATCAAGCGCTCTTTAGTGACCGGCGAATCCAGAGCGGGACGACGGCCAGGAACTCATAGATCATGCGGGGCATGGCTTTCAAGTCGTCAACCAGGGATGCCGCGTTGCTGCCAACGACGAGTTTGCCCCGGCGCATGGCGTACACGTTGAAAAGCGTGGAAAAGACGGTGAAGATCATCGAGGAGATGATGCTGAGCTTCAGGTGGGGCGTGTGGCGGAAGTAGTGTACGACGAATTCGAGAATGTGCGATGTGAGCGGTAGGACGACCATGGCGGCGAGGGTTGCCTGCCATTCGGGTTCGGCCTCGCCGATCGTCTGGGTCATGGCTCCGTAGAAGCCGGAGGTGAAGGCGCGGTAGGTCCACTCGGCAAGCATGGCACCGGAGGCCGCCTGCCAACCGGATTTGATGTTCGCGAAGAAGAAGATGATACCGCGGATGAGGGAACTGCACACGGCGGACTTCCAGTTGAACCGCTTGATGATCAGTTCTTGGGGGCGGAGGACCAAGCTTAGGAGCGCAGCTGCGATGGTGATCTTTGCCGAAGGGGCCTGGGTGGGGAGTGAGAGGGTATTTTCGGGGTTCCGCATTCGGCAACCGAAACCCAAGGATAGCCGGATTTCGGTTGCAAACGCGTGTCGGATGTCTTTGGAATGCGTGAATTCGCGCTGGTCTACGGCACCCATGCCTGTCCGACGGTGGCGAAGGCCATCACGATGAGCCCGATGATGGCGGTCAGAACGAGCGAGTGTGGTAGAACCTTTCGGAAAAGGTCGCCCTCACGGCCCGGCTGTCCGACGGCTGCGACCGCGACAACGAGGGATTGCGCGGCGATCATCTTGCCCATGACTCCACCAGCGGAATTGGCTGCGGCCATCAGGACGGGCGGGAGGCCCAGTTTGGTCGCGGTGATGACCTGGAGACTCCCGAAAAGGGCGTTGGAACCAGCGTCGGTACCGGTGAGGGACACACCGATCCAGCCGATCATGGTGCCGAAGAACGGGAAGAGCACGCCGGTGTGGGTCATGGCGAGCCCGAGAACCGCGTCCATGCCGCTGTAGCGTGTGACGTAGCCCAAGACGAGCATGGCGGAGATTGCCAACATGCTGAGGCGCATCCGGTAACAGGTTCGGAAGAAGACCGAGATTGTCTTGCCGAAGCTGAGTCCGAGGATTGGTCCGGCGATCAGGCCCGCGATGAAAGCGCCTGTTCCGGCGTTGGCGAGGATGGTGAAATCGAAAACGGCACCTTCGGCGTGTGGGGTCGGGAAGACGGGGGGCATGCGGAACACCAGATTGTGCAGGCCGGGCACGGTCACTACGGGGATGAGCTTGTTCAGGAAGATGACGACGGCCGGGACCCCGCTCAGGACGACGAAGAGGGACAGGAGGATGAAACCGGTCCACGCGTGTGCAATTTCGGGGAAGGAATAGGAGCGGAGCTGGACGGTGGCGGCCGGCTCATTGTCAAAGCGCCAAATTTCCTTGGGTTTCCAGATTTTCAGGAAGATGGTCAGGCCGACCAAGGTTGCCATGCCAGCGATAATGTCGACCAAGCCGAAATCCTGGTAGTTGGACCAATAGAACTGGAAACCGGCGAAGATCGCCC
>CAITMP010000070.1 GCA_903893525.1 uncultured Acidobacteriia bacterium
GCCAATAACAACAGCGACAGCGTGACTGTGGTGGATACGAAATCGGGCCAGGTGCTGAAGCAAATTTCGATCCAGCCGTTTTCGGTGGGTACACCGGGAGTAGCTCCGACCGCCGTGGCGTTGTCCGCGGACGGGCATAGGCTGTTTGTTGCGTGTGGCGGCATCAACGCCGTCGCCGTGCTGGATACGGCCAGCTTCCGGAGCCTCGGAATGATTCCCACGGGTTGGTATCCGGGTAGTCTGGCGGTGAGTCCCGATGGACGGCATCTGGCGATTTCTTCCCTGCTGGGCGCAGGTTCCGGATGGCGGGACAAGCCTGCGGAACGCTTTGTCCACGCCTACCGGGGCTCGGTGCACGTTGTGGAGATTCCGGAGGCCGCACAACTGGCGAGCTATACGACGGCGGTCGCCGAGAACAGCCATCTGCAACTTGCCGGGACGGTTGCGGGTACGGTGTCGGCTCCCGCCCGCACTCCGCTACCAGTGCCCGCAAGAGCTGGGGACGCTTCACAGATCGAGCACGTCGTCTACATCGTCCGCGAGAATCGGACCTACGACCAAGTGCTTGGTGACATTGCGAAGGGTAACGGAGATCCGAATCTGGTCATGTTCGGTCCGGACGTAACCCCGAATGCCCACCGGCTGGCGGAGCAGTATGTGCTGCTCGACAATTTCTACGCGTCGGGCGGAAACTCGGCCGACGGACACCAGTGGCTGACCCAGGCGAACGAGGTTTCGTACGCGCTTTGGCCCGGCTATCAGGGCCGGAGCTATCCCTTCGACGGTGCCGACCCGATCGCCATCGCACGCGGCGGCACGATCTGGGACGCTGCCCGCAAGTTGGGCAAAACGGTTCGGGTGTACGGCGAATATGCCGGGTCCGCGCGTCAGGCACCCCTCGACCGCCTCGATTTTCTGAAGCGTGCGAAAGCCGGCGAGGACTTCAGTTCCATGTGGAATGTGACCGCTCCGCTGGCCCACATGAATCAGTTCCTGGCCCACAACTACCCTCCCTATTCAAACGCAATCCCAGATGTAGTTCGATCCGGCATCTTTTTGAAGGACCTGAAGCAGTGGGACCAGGAAGGCAAGATGCCGAATCTGACGGTCCTCGAAATCAACTGCGACCACACTTCGGGTACCACGCCCGGAACCTCCACACCGAAAGCGATGGTTGCCGACAACGACCTGGCTTTGGGGCAAATCATTGATGGCTTGACGAAGTCGAAGTTCTGGCCCAAGATGGCGATTTTTGTAGTGGAGGACGACGCGCAGGCAGGAGTCGACCACGTGGACGGGCACCGCACCGTGGCCTTGGCCATCAGTCCGTACACCCGGCGCGGCCATGTGGATTCCACGTTCTATTCGCAACAGAGCATTCTGAAGACGATTGAACTGATGCTGGGACTGCCGACGCTGTCACTGTTCGACCTGATCGCCAACGACATGCGGGCGAGCTTCACGGCTCAGGCGGATCTGACGGTTTACGACCATGTGCAGCCGAAGCAGGATTTGTTGGAAGTAAACCCGCAGGTGAAGGCACTTCGAGGCCCCGCCCGCCAGGCCGCACTGGCTTCGGCGAAGATGCGCTGGGACGTGCCGGACGCGGTTCCTTCGGACAAGCTGAACCGGATTCTGTGGCATTCGATCCGTGGCTGGAACACGCCGTATCCCGGAGTGCGGAGCTCACTGTTCGCCCCGTACTCTGTGGATGTGGATGACGACGACCGGTAACGGGTAACGGACGCTTTCGGTGGCAGTCAAAGTTTGCTACCATGGAAAGAGTCGTGGCGCCATCGTCTAACGGTTAGGACAGAGCCCTCTCAAGGCTTAAATACGGGTTCGATTCCCGTTGGCGCTACCAAGTTTCCCCTTCCAACCCACCCGTTCCCATTCAGCCCTGCCGTGAACCCTCAGTGGGTCATCGAATACACCAAATAATTAATCCCGTACCGATACGCCAGAGCCGTCATGTGTTCCGGATACTCTGGAGCATCGGCATACTCCCAGGCATCCCCGATATCCGTGTTGTAGTTCACGGACACGATCATCCGCCCCTTGTCGTCCGACATCGCGCGCCACGCCGGTTTCGTGCCGAAAGGCTGCTGGACTTCCACCTGCCCGCCCGCCCCGCGCCGCAAATGTCTCGTGCCGGGGATGAACGATAGATCCTTCTCCTGGATGTCGTACATCACATGCAGCACCGCGTCCGATTCCGACACCTCTGTGATCGGCTTGCCCGGAAACACCCGGTTCATGGTGTACGTAAACACCTGGTACTGCTCCGGATCCGGCCCCCACATGTCGTCGACCACCAGAAATCCGCCGCGCAGCAGATATTCCCGCAGCCTCACGATCTCTGTGTCGGTCAGTCCCCACCAACCCGTCTGGGTGGCGTAGATCCAGGGGTGGTCGAAAATCCTGTTGTCGCCAAGCCGCATGTGCCGGGGTTCGCCGGTTTCGACCCGCGTCAACCGCTGCATGCCTTGCGAGAAATGCTCATCGGCGTCCGGCCAATCCACCAGCCACCAACCGTCGCCCTCGCCATTGCGTGAGCCGAATCCGAAACGACGGTGGAACTGCGGCAAGTCCGTATACTCCAAGCGGACAAAGTGGAATTCGCCGTTGACGGGAAACACCGCTTTCGGGCCCTCTCCGTGGCCATCAAACCGCAAACCGCCACGCCCCCCGAAGCCACCACCTCCAAAACCGCGGCCGCGCTGGGCAAACGCCACAGTCACCAGAAGCGCAGCTGCAGCCAGCACGAAAAACAAGGGGCGGAAACGCATGTGGTTCCATCATGCCAGAATTTGCCGGTGTCCAACATACAGTAAGCTGGGGTAAATGGTAAAGAATGTTCTAGGCGGCGTCCTGCAAACCTGCTGCGTCGACCCTCTCACCGGTTTCTACCGCGACGGCAAGTGCAATAGCGGCCCCGACGACATCGGCAAGCACACCGTTTGTGTCCTCGTGACCGACGAATTCCTCCACCACCAGGCATCCATCGGTAACGACCTGATCACGCCCCGCCCCGAATACGGCTTCCCCGGACTCGAAGCTGGCGACGGCTGGTGCGTTTGCGTCGAACCTTGGAAACGATCCTTCGAAGCGGGTGTTATCGCACCGGTACGCCTTGAAGCCACCCACGAACGCGCACTCGAGGTCGTCACCCTCGAAATGCTGTTGAAGTGCGCCCGCCTGAACTAACTTCGAACATGCCCATCCCACCCCCCGGCCGTCTCGTCGATGTCGGTGGACGCGCATTGCACCTCGACGAAAAGGGCACAGGCGGTCCACTGGTCGTCTTCGAAGCTGGAATCGCTGCCAGTTCCGTCAGTTGGACGCCGGTCCGGGACCTAGTTTCGGCCACAACTGCAACTGCTGCCTACGACCGGGCTGGATTTGGTTGGAGCGACCCCGCCCCCAAGGTCAAAACCGCCGACGATGCTGCCGGAGACCTGCTCCGACTGATTGTCCGGGGCAAACTGGAATCCCCGATTGTGATTGTTGGCCACTCGTTCGGTGGACTGATCGCCAGAATCTTCCAGCAGCGTTACCCGCAGTTGGTGGCCGGTCTTGTGCTCGTCGATCCCGTTGTCCGTGCGGAATGGCGGGGGCCCGTAGATGTGCGAAGGCCGATGCTGGAACGGGGAGCATCCCTGTCCCGCCGAGGAGCCACACTGGCCAAGCTGGGTGTGGTGAAGGCTGCCCTGAATACGCTCGTGGGCGGTTCCAGCCGGATTCCCAAGCTGCTGGCGAAAGTCAGCGCTGGCAGTGGTGCCGGTGTTGCCCACCGCTTGGTTGGCGAGGTCCGCAAGCTTCCACGCGAGCTCTGGCCCGTGGTGGCCCAGCACTGGAGTCAGCCCTCCTCATTCGAGGCGATGGCCTCAAACTTGGAACTGCTCCCGAAGAGCGTCACGCAGTTGGATGAAACCCGGTCCCTCGGCGACCTGCCGCTCGTGGTGCTTTCCGCAGCCAAGCACGTGCCCGAACACCACCTGGATGCCGCTCTCTCCACGCGCGGCGAGCATGTTCTGGTTCCCGGCACAGGCCACTGGCTCCAGTTCGATGCCCCGGAGACCGTCGCCGCAGCAGTGCTCCGCGTGGTGGATCAAGTGCGGGCAAGGCAATCATGCGCCTGATCTCGGCCACACTGGTCGTGGGCCTGCTCGCCCATGGCCAGGTGCCCTTCCGGTCCGAAACCCGCGTTGTCCAAGTCCCTGTGACGGTGACGAACTTGGACGGTAAGAACGTCGACGGACTACTCCCGGGCGATTTCCTCGTCCTGGATGATGGAACACCCAGAAAAATCACCCTCGACACCTTCGGCAGCGGCTTCGCACCGATCTCCCTCATCCTTGCGATCCAAACATCCGGTCTTTCGACTCCCGCTCTGGCCAAAATCCGACACATCGGCAGCCTGATCCAGCCCTTGGTGATCGGCGCAAGGGGTGAAGCCGCCATCGTTACCTTCGACAGCGACATTGCGTGGATCCGCCCCTTCACCTCCGATTCCGGCTCCATCCAGACCGCAATGAAGAAACTGCGCGCCGCCGGGGGGAAGCAGGCCCGGATGTTCGACGCCGTGATCGAAGCCGCCGAAACTCTTCGCGACCGCAAGGGTCGAAAGGTCCTGCTTGTGGTTTCCGAAAGCAAGGATCGTGGAAGTTCCGCCAAGCTATCCCAAGTGCTGGAATCCATCGAGCGCGAGGGGATCGAGGTTTTTGCCGCTCCCTACTCTTCAGCTTCCACCGCTTGGCTGGCCAAGCCCGAGGACTTGCCCCCTCTTTCGGGCCCCAACTTCATGGCCGTTTTTGACGAACTATTCCGCCTCGGCAGGACCAACCATGTCCAAGCCTTCGCACAATCCACCGGCGGTTCCGAATACCCTTTCCTGCGCGAAAGCTCCTTGGAGAAAGCCATCGAAAACTTCGGTGCCGAGGTCCATAGCCAGTACATCCTCGCCTTTCCCCAGCCCGAAAAGGCCGCCAAAGGCATGCACCGCATCGAAGTTTCCATTCCGACGCGCCCACTCCTAAAAATTCGCGCACGCCAAGCCTATTGGTCTGACTAATCCACCATGCGACTTTCAGATTTTGACTACGTCCTGCCCCCCGAGCTAATCGCCCAGGAGCCTCCCGCCGAGCGCGATGGAGCCCGGATGTTGGTCGTCCACCGCGCTGACGGTTGCTTGGAAGACCGCCATTTCCGGGACCTCCCCGAGTACCTCGCTCCCGGCGATTGTCTCGTTCTGAATGATTCCCGCGTTCTCCCCTCACGCCTGCTGGGCGAACGCGAAGGTGGCGGTGCCGCCGAAGTCCTGCTGCTGGAGCCGCTCGGGACCGCCGACGCCGCGTGGCGCGCCTTGGTGCGGCCCGGGAAAAAGCTGGGGATAGGTGCTCGCGTGCACTTCGACGATTCATTCCAGGCGGAGATCATCGCCCGTGGGGAGCGGGGGGAACGCACGGTCCGATTGAGTGGCTCCGGCGACATGGTGGAAAATATCGAACGGCTCGGCCACATGCCCCTGCCACCGTACATCAAGAGGCCCGACGCTACAGCCGACCGCGAACGATACCAGACGGTTTATGCCGGTGAGCGCGGTTCCGTGGCCGCGCCAACCGCCGGACTGCATTTTACTCCCGAAATATTGGAGCGGTCAACCGCAGCTGGTGCGGAAATCGCCCGTGTGACACTTCATGTGGGTCTCGGAACATTCCAAGGCATCGAGCGCGAGGATTTCGAAAACCACTCCCTCCACTACGAACGCTATTCGATCACTCCACACGCCTGGGACAGGATCCAATCGGCCAAGCGGATTGTCGCTGTCGGCACCACTTCGGTGCGCACAGTCGAATCGGCCAGCCGGTCGGGCGCGCTGTCTGGATCCACCAACCTCTTTATTCATCCAGGTCTGGACCGCCCGTTCCAGCGAGTGGGTGCCATGCTGACGAATTTCCACCTACCGGGCACCAGCCTGGTGCTCCTTGTCGCCGCCCTTGCCGGGCCCGAACTCACGTTGGCGGCATATCGGCACGCCGTGGAATCCCGTTACCGGTTCTTTTCCTACGGGGACTGCATGCTGATTTTGTAAAATGAAGGAACCATGACGCTCGAAGAATTGGAACGCGAATACGCGCCGCTCCGCGAACAGGCATCTGCCGTTCGGAGTTATCTTTGACGCGCCTGCAAAGAAACAGGAACTAGCCCGCACCGAGGAACTGATCTCCTCCCCCGACTTCTGGAACCAACCCGAGCGTAGCCAGAAAGTCATGCAGGATCGCAAGCGTCTGGAGGAGGCCGTCGCCAGCCACGCCAAGATCACCTCCCTGACCGACGACTTGGACACTCTTTTCGAACTCCTCCGCGAGGGTGAGGATGTCGCCGCAGACATCGTGCGTGAGCTGAAGCCCTATCAGGCCCTGCTCGGCAAGCTCGAAACCGCCATGCTCCTTTCGGGCGAGAACGATTCCCTGTCCGCCATCATGACCATCCACCCCGGCGCGGGCGGTACCGAATCCCAGGATTGGGCCGAAATGCTGATGCGCATGTACCTCCGCTGGGTGGAGCGCAACGGTATGAACGCCGTCATCACGGACCGGCTGGAAGGCGAAGGCGCGGGCATCAAGTCGGTCACCTTCGAAGTCAACGGGCAGAACGCTTTCGGGATGCTGCAATCGGAGATCGGCGTCCACCGCCTGGTCCGGATCTCCCCCTTCGACGCCAATGCGCGCCGCCACACCTCCTTCGCTTCGGTGTTCGTCTACCCGCAGATCGACGACGAGATCAAGATCGACATCAAGGAAGGCGATCTTCGGATCGATACCTTCCGCGCGGGCGGTGCGGGTGGCCAGCACGTCAATATGACCGACTCCGCCGTCCGGATCACCCACTTCCCCACAGGGATCGTGGTCCAGTGCCAGAACGAGCGTTCCCAGTTCAAGAACAAGGACAGCGCGATGAAGCAACTCCGCGCCAAACTTTATGAACACGAACTGGAGAAGAAGCGCGTGGAATCGCGCAAGACGGAAGCGTCCAAACTCGAAATCAACTTCGGAAGCCAAGTCCGGAACTACGTTATGGCACCTTACCGGATGGTCAAGGACCTTCGTTCCAGGCTCACCATCGGCGATGTCGACCGCGTGCTGGATGGCGATTTGGAAGACTTGATCCACTCCTGGCTCGTCTGGCGCAAGACGGGCAAGACCGTGAAGGAATCCGCCGAGTTCCCCCCCGACTAAGGAATGGACACAGTATCTGAATTGGAGCGGGCGGCCGTATTGCTGCGCGCCGGCCGCTTGGTGGCGTTCCCTACCGAGACGGTGTACGGTCTGGGCGCGAACGCGCTCGACGCCGACGCCGTCCGCCGCATTTTCGAAGCCAAAGGCCGCCCGCTCACCAGTCCCTTAATTGTTCATGTGGCATCTGTGGATCAGGCCAGGGAATTGGCTGCGGTCTGGCCACCCCAAGCCGAGGCACTGGCACAGGCCTTTTGGCCCGGTCCGCTAACCATCGTTCTACCCAAGAAAGCCTGCATTCCGGATTTGGTGACCGCCGGCCTGCCCAGCGTGGGCCTGCGGATTCCCTCCCACCCGCTCGCGCTCCGTCTGCTCCAAGTCTGCGGACTCCCGCTCGCCGCGCCCAGCGCCAACAAGTTCACCGGGATCTCCCCGACGACTGCGGAACACGTGCGCACCGGCTTGGGCGACGCCGTTGACATGGTTTTGGATGGCGGTCCGTGCGATGTCGGAATCGAGAGTGCGGTGGTGTCGCTGGCCGGATCGACGCCGAAGATCCTCCGTCCCGGCCAGATTGGCAGGGACCGAATCGAGGCCGTAATCGGACCTGTCGAAGTCGGGGCAGGGGCGGAATCGCCCGGACAGCACCACAAGCACTACAGTCCGAAGACCCGCGTGATCCTCGGCACCCCTCCCGATTCCGGTTGCGGAAAGTTCCTCGACTTGGAATCGATGCCGACAAACGCCGACGCCTACGCCCGCAGGCTATATGCACTCCTGCATGAGTTGGATCAGGAGGGTTTTGATTGGATTGCGATCGAGATGCCTCCCGATACGTCCGATTGGGCTGGAGTTCGCGATCGGCTCGCGCGGGCTGCGGGGTAGAAGCTACGGTTCTACGCGACGGGAGTCGGAGAGCCCGGCAAGCAGCACTCCTACAAAGGCGAAGGCGAGCACGACGGCAATCGCCATAAGGATGACCCAGATCATGGATGAAATTCCAGTCTAACTGGAATTTCATCCCAACGATGTTTGGGTATGATAAAGACCGCGCCGGACGGTTCCAGTACCAAGGTCTTCAGTTATGAATTCGGTACAACTTCGCCGAGGCGATTTTCGGTGATTTCGCCGTGGGACATCGATACCGTGACAGTCCCTTTGTGCAAAACAATAATTTGCGGGGACTCGTGCCGCACCCCCGTCCTCCGCGCGATCTCCTGGGAAGTGGGGCGCGCCTTGATCACATTGACCATCACGACCGGCGCATTTGGATGTCCGCCCAAGTACCGCATCACTTGACTATGCGCCACCCAACTCACGGGGCAGGACGTGCTGTGCTTGAAGACAACCACATCGTCCAGCGCAAGCAACTCGTCCAAGTCCGAGCCGGCACCGATTTCGCGCAACTCAACCTTTGGAACTTCGTCTTTCTGCTTACGCCACCACATTCGGGCCACCAACCGGCATCGTATTCATTCCGTTCTTCTAGCTTAACCGCAACAAACGTGTGTGTCCGTTGTACGCTGACACAGTGGCGCAAAAGACAGCGGAGCAACGGTCGCGGGCCCAGGAATCGATAAAGCGGTCGCCGACTTTCCGCTTGGCATTCGGGCTTTCGATTACATTGATTTCCGTAGTGGGCTATGCAGGATACTCCATCAGCCAGCTACGGAGCCTGAGGGATATCCAGTCGGTCAACCTCGACCGCAACCGATTGGACACGCACCGACTCCTGCTGCTGCAGGACCGGTTCTATTTCCTTTCGAGGGCCATCCACGGTCTACTTGAATCATCTCCTCCGCCTCCAATCCTCGGGTGGGAACCGGACTACCGGCATCTCAGGAGCGAAATCGAGTCTGGATTTAACCCTCGCGACGGATATTCCGCTCGTAGAGCATTGCTCGATGGCCATTACCGCTCGCTTTGGAGTGATCTGGAGAAGTCGTTTGAACTCGCCCGGACCGGCAATGAGACTACGGCGCGCGAACAACTCCGCCAAGCTCTGCAGCTTCGTGAGGCGTCCATTTGCAGTGAGACTACACGCCTGCTCCTCGAATTCAATCAAGGGGAGGGGAACACAGAGAACTCCACCCGTCTCATATACGATCAATTTCTCCGCAACTCGGCAATCTTTGCCGTCGGAATTGTCAGCGTCATTGGCTTGACCAGTATTTGGCTTGTCCAATTCAACAGGACGCTCTTTGGACAAATCGTGGCCCTGTCCAAGCGTCGCGGCGAACTGGTTCGCCAATTGATTTCCATGCAGGAAAACACCTACCGCTCCATTTCACGGGAGCTGCATGACGAATTCGGACAGATCCTGACTGCCATTGGGATGATGCTCAACCGGGCGGACCGGAAGGCGGGCGACCTCCATGAAGTCCGCGAGCTGGTGCAGGCAACGCTTGAGAAGGTGAGGTCCCTCTCCTATGCGCTGCATCCCGTGATCCTTACTGAAGTCGGCTTGGAGAGCGCCCTCGATCTCTACATCACCAGTTTCGGAAAGCGTACAGGCATCGAAGTCAGTTACGAAAGGCCCATTGAGACCCGCCAGTTGGATGCTACGATCGCAACCCACCTCTACCGTGTGGTCCAGGAAGCCCTCAACAACGTAGTCAAGCATTCCAAGTCCCGCTTGGTTGCGGTCACTCTGAGTTTTCCCGGGAATTCCGTTGTCCTCGAAATTCGCGACGAAGGGATTGGATTCGGTAATGTGGAAAAGGTGGGATTGGGCCTAGTGTCAATGCGGGAGAGAGTGGAGCTTGTGGATGGTACCGTGGAATTCATTTCCGCGGACCCGGGAGCGGTGGTACGCGTAACGGTCCCAATTGTGGCGGGAGGATCGGCCGATGTCTGACCGGACAATCGAGGTCATGCTTGTGGACGACCACGCCTTGGTCCGCAGCGGGTTTCGACGGATGCTGGAGGACGAGGAGGACATCCGCATCGTGGGCGAGGCTAGCGACGGGCACGAAGCCGTCGCCATGGCGGCCAGCGTTCGCCCCGACGTGGTCGTGATGGATTTCGCCCTACCCAGCATGAATGGAGCCGTGGCCACACGTCGCATTCTGGCGGCGAATCCGACAGTCAAGGTCCTGATTCTCAGCATGCATGCCGAGGCTGCCTATGTCCGTACCTGTTTGGACGCGGGCGCTCGCGCCTATCTACTGAAGAATGCAATGGACCTGGAGCTGGTGGACGCCGTTCGGCAGGTGTTTCGGGGGGAACAGGTTCTGGATCCCCGGCTCGGCGTGATCGGTCCGGGCGAGACTCGCTCCCTTTCCACCAGGGAGCTGGAAGTGCTCCAGCTGATTGTCCATGGCAAGTCGAACAAGGACATCGCCGTCATGCTGTCCCTCAGCGTGAACACCATCTCAGTACACCGGGCCAACATCATGCAGGCACTGGAGATACACAACACTGCCGAGTTGGTGGTCTACGCGATACGCCAAGGTCTTGTCAGCATCGCCTGACGATTCCTAGGCCGCATGCTTGGTCGAGGCTGCGTGCCACGCGAAAAACGCCCTGGCACCTTCTTTGCCCATGTACCTCGTCAGCATTTCCTGCGGTGTCGCCGTCATGTCGACCATCACGAAGCCATCCAAGGTGTTGCCGAACTGCGGATCGACGCTGAACGCCAACAGTCGCCCCCCAAGCTTCACGTACTGCTTCACCAGGATCGGGATGCCCTTTCCGTCGGGCTCGATGTCGGCGATCGGGGCGGAAAGGCAATCCACGTCCGGCGTCAGCGAGCACAGTGCCTTCAAGTCCCAATTGCGCAGGAAATTGCTGCGCAAAGGCCTGCGCGCGCGTACCGCCGGGCGTGGAATCACGGAGCCCATGTAGGCGGTCCTATCCCGTTCGAAATACCGTGCGATCAACTCCCGTGAAGTCTTCGAGTACTGGTTGCTGACGCTAACAGCTCCAACCAGCGTCGAGTATTCCGGCCGGCGCGCCACATAGGCCCCGATACCCTTCCAGAGCAACAACAAGGGCGAGTACTGTTTTTGGTATTCGGGCCGGATAAAGGAGCGCCCCAACTCCAGCGCGGGCCCCAAACGCTCCAGGAAGTTCCGGCGGAAGTGGAACAACGAGTTCGTGTACAAGCCCTTGCGGCCGAATCTCGCCAGCAACCGGGGTACATCACCGATCCGGTAGGCACCCACCACTTCCCGCTTCTCCTTGTTCCAAACGAACAGGTGGAGATAGTGCGGGTCGTAGCGGTCCAAATCCACAGCTTCCCCGGTGCCCTCACCGGCGGCCCGGAATGTGATTTCACGCAACCGGCCGATCTCCCGCAAAACCAAGGGAATCTGCGGGGCCTCGGCCAAGTACACCGAGTACTCCCTCGTGTCTTCCATCAGACACAGCGAAGGCAAACCCGCCACTTCCGCTGCGACACGTTCCGGATCCATCGCGGCCGCGACTTCAACAGACTGCGGCTCCGGGCTATTGGAAATGGACTCGCTCGCGTCGACTCTGCTGGCCAGCACCTCCGTACGGAGGCGCATGTAGCGGATCGCGGCCTCGTCGTCGGGAATTGCCTCGATCTCAGAGGGTTCGATTACGCCGCCGATACGCACCTCGACTACCTTGCCGCGCTTGTTCAGCAATTCCGCCGGCAGCGCGGCGGTCCGTAGCCGTGGATGCACCATCCCCAGCATTTGGAACGGAAGGCCGTTTGCGCCGCGCACCAGGATCGGCAATACTTTCGCCCGCGTCATCCGTACTAATCGGGCCGCCGTGCTGCGCCATTCGGGGTCCCGAATGGATCCGGCCCGGAAATCGAAATGGGAAACCTCGCCGGACGGGAAGACCAGAAGCATGCCACCGCGCCGCACAAACGCAATCGCCTCGCGCAGTGCACGACCGTTCGCTGCCCGGTTTTCCGGTCGGTCGAACGGATCAATGAAGATGCACCGCTCCTCGAGTTCCGGCAGCGCGCTCAGTACCGTGGTCGTCAAAACCTTTACATCGGAGCGGATGCGCGTCAGAAGATCCCCGAGCACCGCACCGTCCAGAAGCCCGTACGGGTGGTTTGCGACGGCCACCACAGGCCCTTTTTTGGGTATCTTGTCCAGATCGGACTGGCTGACTTGAACCTGGACACCGAGTTCCCGCAACAAATCTACCGCCAATGACCCGCCAACCCGGGCCGTATCGTACAGCCGTTCAAGTTGATCGATCTTCAGGAATCGGTTGACCGCACCCGCAAGTGGCTTGGGAAGGCGTTCGGAGTTCGGAAACGAGAAGGGCACATTGTTACAATACTTCAACCCAGGCCCACATTTGATGAAGATTCGATTGCAGTTTTGTTGCAGATTTCATTCATGCGCTGGAGTCCGGCTTCGACCGTGCTGAACCGCCGGGATTGCTCCTTGCCGACCGTTTCCGATAGATCGCACCCGCCAGGATCAACGACCCCGCCACGATTCCGGCGGCGATTTTCGGAAGCCGGTCCGGCGGCGCGGGCGGCTCGTAAACCACTCCGTCCCGATCCGCTTTTGCCGGGGTGTCCACATAACGACCGTGCGCGGGCGCCCGGAAATCCTCCGCGAATCGAGCCAACTGTACCGCAGCATCAGCGCCCATGGGCGGTCCATGGCCGCAAGCGAGAGTGCGCGGGCACAGCTCCGCAATCTGTTGGACGGAACTTCGCGCCAGGTTCCAGTCATAGGTGAACGGCGATGGGGGCCGCGAAACCTTGGCTCGCTGGACCGTGA
>CAITMP010000071.1 GCA_903893525.1 uncultured Acidobacteriia bacterium
TCACCGTCCCGCTCGTCGGCGCCGTCCCCGTGTTCGGGTTCGTCACCAGGATGCTGAATGTCGCCCCGACCTGCCCCTGCGTGAAGTTCCCCGTGTGCGTTTTCGCGATCGTCAGCACGGGTGGCGAATAGCAATACGTCGCCTGCAGTGTCGACGCCGCAGTAGTTGCGATATTCAAATTCGCGTCGACAGTGCTGGATGTCGTGGAGTTCCCCACAGCGGCAACCGTGAACGAGACGTTCCCTGATCCGATGTAGGCCGCAAGGTTGGCCCCGGTCACGCTTAGGTTTCGACTGAGGGTTCCCGATGGGTTCGGGGTAAGCGTGTTGGTGTCGACGCTGGCATTTGGAGCCACGTTGGTGAAGGTCGTCGTGGTTGTCGGGATGACGTTCAACGTGCTGGCCGCGTTGGGACCAGTCGCCGTGATGGTCGCTTTCAGCGTGAAGACAAGATTACCGGCAATGACATCGACATTTTGCCCGGTACCTCGACCGGCGGCCGTACCCGTAAGCGATAAAATTACTTGATTGAGAGTGCCCAAGGCCGAACTGAATTGCCCAACCGTTAGAGGGTTCGACCAATTCGTGGCGGTAGTGGGAATCGAGCTGCTGCGGGTTAAGATCGAATCACCTACGGCACAACTTTGGCCAAAAACCTGCGGCGCGGCCATCAAAAAGCCTATTGCGAGCCGAGACCACGAGGGGAAAAGGCCGGGTTTCCGGTTGCCGCCAAATGCGGTCAGGGATTCCATTTCGCCTGCGTTGGCGTGCTTGCAAGGTTTCAACATTTGATTTTTTCAGGACTTTTTTGATGCGGCGCGCATCTCGGCTGACACAGAAGCCGTGGGCCGTTGCGCGACCGGCCCGCTATCCCTTCTTTTATGATAGGTGGTCCGACGGAACGGACCGCATCAGCTACAAACAAAAACAGGGTACAGGACTAATCTGTTTCAATTACAATTTGAGGAGGCCATGGTCCACAAAACATCCAAACACCACGCGACAATGCTAATGACGATACTGCTGGGAGCGGCTGCTGCGCTTCCGGCAACGGGGTTCGCCGATCTCGACACTTCGAACAGCGAGCTCCGCCCTTTCATCGAACGCCTCGCCCTGGACCGGGGGAATATCCTTCGATATTACAGTGTTCCGGATGCGCCGGAACGTCGAAATAGACTTAGAGAGTTCTACGCAACGTCGGCAGCCAGCCTCGCTGGATATGAATTTGACAAGCTGGGCCAGGATGGAAAGATCGACTATATTCTCGTCCGGAATGAAATCGCGCACGAACTGCGGCGGCTGGACCGGGAGGAGAAGGAATTGGCCGAAAACGCGGCCTGGGTGCCTTTCGGCAACACGATTGCGAGCCTTGAGGAGTCACGGCGGAAGATGGAGCCTGTGGACGCCCGCAAGGCCGCCGAGCGGCTCACCGAACTGAACAAGCGCATCACCGAGGCCCGCCAAGCAGCCGAAACGCGCCTTCGCACTGACAACAGCCCGGCGGCTGTCCGCACCCGACGGATTGTGGGCAACCGGGCCGCCACGGAAGCCAATTCGCTGCGAAATACTCTGCGCTTTTGGTTCAACTTCTACGACGGCTACGACCCCATGTTCAGCTGGTGGGCGGCTGAAGCCTACCGGGCGACGGACGCCAGCCTCGGGGCCTATGCAACCTTCCTGCGGGAGCGGGTGGCCGGCTTGTCCGCCAATGGTGACTCCCCTGCCCCGGCCGTGGCTGCTGCAGGCGGTGGTGCTGGCCGCGGGGGCGGCGGTCGCGGTGGTCAAGGAGGCGGTGGAGCATTCCAGGCTTCGGTGGCGTCGGCCCGAGCCGGTTCTACAGACGACATTGTGGGCGACCCGATTGGCCGCGACGGCTTGATGAGCGAGCTTGCATATGAAATGATTCCCTACACGCCCGAGCAGCTGATCGCGATCGCCAACAAGGAATATGCGTGGTGCGAAAGCGAAATGAAAAAGGCGTCGCGGGAACTGGGTTTCGGCGACGACTGGAAAAAAGCTGTCGAAAAGATCAAGACGATGTACGTGGAGCCCGGCAAGCAGCCGCAATTGATCCGCGATCTGGCGCGCGAGGCCGAACAGTTCATCGACGAATTCGGTTTGGTGACTGTGCCGCCCGTGGCCAAGGAAACGTGGCGAATGGATATGATGTCGCCCGAACGCCAGCTGGTAAATCCTTTCTTCACCGGCGGGGAGACTATCAGTGTCTCTTATCCGGTAGCTTCGATGACCTATGAACAGAAGCTAATGGGATTGAAGGGAAATAACATCCCCATGTCCCGAGCCACGGTATTCCACGAACTGATACCCGGACATCACCTGCAACTGTTCTACTCCGCCCGTTTCAAGCCGTATAGATCTTCTGTCAGCGGCACGCCATTCCTGA
>CAITMP010000072.1 GCA_903893525.1 uncultured Acidobacteriia bacterium
CACATGATCCGGCATGGTCAAAAGGACCCAGCCTAAATTTTCCAAGGCTATTGAATTCGAGTTGTTGACGGCTACCGCCCGTCGAAAAACCGTTTCCGAATCCTTCCAGTACCGGGTCTGAACGACGGAGGCTGCAGCCATTGCCACGGCTGCTACCGAGGCAAGGCTGACGGCCAACGTGCGGTGGCTGATCGCGTATCGACCGGCCCAGGCCATCATGATCGCCAATCCGATGATCGGAACGTACATGCTGTGGTCGGTCCGGGCCCTGATTCCCACTTGGAGAATTCCGACCATCGGCAGCAGGACAATCAGGAACCATGCCCAACCTACCGTGAGCCAACGGAACGGCTTGAAGAACTTGTAGACTATGTAGCTGGTCAGGCCGACTGTCATCACCGCAGCGACCACTGGCCATCTGGTGAACGCCGTTGGGTAGGGGTAAATCACCGCCAAGCCGCTGGGCCAGAATAGTTGGCGCACGAAGGTGGCATACGTCATCAGGATGTTGCCCGCGCGCATTTGGACCGGGTATTCCGCCAAGGTTCGAACCGCTTCCATCTCGGACTGGGTCATCACGGCCCCGATCGCCCCGGCAATCGACATGGCTGCAAACGGTATCTTCTCAATCAGGCGCTGGCGAGAGAATCCCCGCCGCAGGGGCCAGTGGTCCAGAAGCAGCAACACCAACGGCATGGTGACCGCCAGAGGCTTGCAGCATAGGGCAAGGGCGAAATAAAGGAGGGAGCGACGGTACTGGCCCTGCTGTTCAGTTCTCGTGTAGCGGACCCATTCCCGCAGTGACAGGAACCAGAACAGGGTGCAGAGGAGAGCGCCGCGCTGCGTGGCCCACACCACGCCCTCCACTTGCAGGGGGTGGATAGCGAATACCAGTGTCACAAAGAAAGATCGCCAGAGCTTGCCGGTGGCAAGAAACAGGAAATCGAACAGAAGCGCGACCGCGCCCATATGGATCAGTACGTTTGCCGCGTGGTGGAAACCGGCCTTGTCCCCGAACAATTGATAGAGGACTATGTGGCTCAGTCGGGTAATCGGGTCCCAGTAGTCGCTCGCTCCAGTGAACGCCCATTTCAGGCTGTCCAGCGTGATCCCGCCGGTGACGTGCTCATTCCTGAAGATCATCAGGTGGTCGTCGTAAAAGATGAACTGGAAGGTCGCCGTCTGGCCGAAAACAATCAGCACGAGGGCGGCGAGCGCCAAGTTCATCCACAAGCGGATTCGGTTGTTATCGTCAGCGGGAGCTGTCTCCATGTATTCCAATTCTAGGTCGTTTGCCCTCCTCGTCGCAAGCAGGCTTCAGGGTGTAGCGGAAATGACACGCGTGGAATACCTTTAACCGTTCTGTTTCAGGGCTTTACAAACCGCTGAGGGCCATGTCGAAACGATGTCTGCGTTTACCATGGAGGAAGTGCGTTTCGAAACCACACTTCAAAGGCCGGTGGAGGTCTCTGGTGTCGGCCTCCATAGCGGCGTTCCGGTCAAACTGAGGATGACCCCCGCAGCGGCCGGCTCCGGTATCCTTTTCCGCCGCTCCGACCTCGACTTCTTTCCGATCCAGGCGAGCTGGAAACATGTCGCGCGTGTCAGCTATGCCACCAGCCTCATGCGCCAGGGCGTGCTGATTTCCACCACCGAACACCTCTTAAGCACCCTTTACAGCTTCGGCGTCGACAACGTCACCATTGAACTCGACAACTTGGAAGTACCCATCCTGGATGGCAGCGGCAAGCCCTTTGTAGATCTGATCCGCGAAGCGGGATTGCGGCAACTCCGCAGGAAGCGGCGCTTTCTCCGAATTCTGCGGCCAGTCGCCGTCGAGGATGGCCGCAAGAAGATCTCGATTGTGCCCCACCATTGTTTCCGCCTCACCTGCGATATCGATTTCCCGAACCCGATCGGCAAGCAGTCCATCGAGATGGATGTCACCCCGGAGGGCTACGCCAAGGAACTATCGCCCGCCCGAACTTTCGGTTTCGAACGCGAGCTGGACCAACTGAGGGAGATGGGTCTAATTCGCGGGGCTACCCTTGCCAGTGCGGTGTGCTTCACCCAAGCCGGTGTTCTCAATCCAGAGGGCCTGCGTTTTCCAGATGAATGCTGCCGCCACAAGGCGCTTGATTTGATCGGAGATTTGGCACTGATCGGTCGGCCCCTGATCGGCCACGTGATCGCCGAAAGGGCCGGGCACGCGATGCACGCCGCGTTGGTGGCTCGCATCATGTCCGATCCATCGTTGTATGACATCGTTTCCCTGGATGAGCACGATTTCCCGGTCATCGCCGCCGTGGCGTAGCTCGATCGAGCAGAAGCGCAGGCTTTCATTAAGCCTTCGTAAAGGTGCTATCATCGGGGCAAGAACAGGGTGTCCCGATGATTCAAAATTCGTTCAAACTAATTTTCTCGCTTGCCGTTAGCGCTGCGACCGTTTTTGCCCAAGGAACCACGGGCACGATTCAGGGCAGTGTGTCCGATCCGAGCGGCGCCGTGGTGGCGTCAGCCCGGGTGGCGGTGGTCAATTTGGAGACCAACACGTCCCGCCAGGTTGCAACTCTCGCGGACGGCAGTTATTCC